>JAGNKX010000014.1 GCA_017999915.1 Spirochaetota bacterium | reverse complement strand
CCGTGTAAAGAAATACATTCCAGAAATAGTGGACAGGATTGGCGGTGCGCTCGATGATCATATTGACAAACCGTTCATTCCAGAAGGGCCCTATTCTATCCATCATCTTGTTGTAGCGCCGGGCGAATTGTGATTTGATGAATTGCATGATACGGGAGATGGTTTCCCCGCCCTTAAGCGTTTTTATGTAAAAATGGAAATGATTATCCATTATTGAATAAGAGACCAGTTCGAAATGATATTTCTCCAGAGCCTCGTTGAGAACATCATGCATCAGATCTTTCATGCTGGATCGTCTCATGAGGGGTTTTCTCTCAATGCACCGCGAAATTGCGTGGTTGTGGGTATCGGGCAGGCATTCTCTGGTTTTTCTGGCCATATGATCCTCTCGTTTCTGGGGTTGTTAACTGGTTAACGAACGGGAGGGGATATTTTTAAAAAAATTTAGGTGGCAATTTAGGGGTCAGAGCAAAAAATGATTAAAAAAAATCAAACTCTAAAAATTTTGGGGTCAGAGTAATAATTACCCGAGTAATAATTTTGGGGGTCAGAGTTAAAAAAATCTACATTGCATATAAAAAATCATATATATAAAAAAATTTTTGTCTCCTTTTTAACTCCAATAACACTTATTAATCAAACAGATAACTATTTTCTTAGTTGCTAACCTTTTATAAAATCAGTATTATATAAAGACATTATTTAGGAATAATGGGTATAAAACCGTATTATGAAAAAACTTTTCCTGCCTGTCGCTCTAACCCTGATTGGTTCAATGACATTTCTAATCAATTGTACTTCCAAGAAATCCGGCTATTCGGCAGATGAGCTATTAACTCTTTGGCAGCTCAGTGATTATTATTCTTTCATCCCAATTGACCCGATAAGCAATACTTATTCAAAACCTACGGTTGGATACGAATATTATCATTTAAGCATCCCGCAGCAAGCGGGCGGACAAAACGTAACCTTTGACTACACCTTTGATCCCAATGGCAGCACGAAGGATGTTTATTTCGTCTTCACCAACACCGACACTACCTACAATACGTCCTTTCCGACGGTCACCAACGATCAAACCGCAACCCAGAGCATAGTCCCTGATACCGCCACATCAAATAAGACACAACTCCTTAACACGGCAAGCGTCGCAGTAAAGGGGAAACCTGAAATAAGCGCATTCAACCGGAACCCCTATGCCTATTTGAATAAAGTCAATCCCGTCAACATGCTTTTAAGCATCGTGCCTTCAACAGAGCCGAAGTATGATACAGCAGGCAATACAGGTACATTCATTATTGATGAGTATGGCAACACTGTAAGCGCCATCTGCAGGTATGTATCTAATCCCACAGTCACGACAAATAATGGGAATAAAAAATTGAATATCTGGGTCGCAAATAATTGTAACAGTTTTATTGACGATCTAGAAGTAGAAAAACTAGCTATAAAATTTCTTAGAAACGAAAGTCTTACCGATTCAACGACCAATACTAATAATGATATATACGATTGGGTCACCGGCATTTTTGGCGCCGAATACGGTAACTCCAATCTCAGTGGATCAGGATGGAGCAGCGTGGCCACAGACGCAAAGGATGTTCTTATTACCCCCAATGATGAAATAACCATACTCCTCTATGACATAGATAATGACACCTCCAGCGGCAATGTTCTCGGCTATTTCTGGGCCAAGGATAATTTCAAAAAATCCTCCATCAGCTATTCCAATGAGCGGATCATGTTCTACATGGACGCCTATATCTATGACAATAGAGTTCCGGCTATTACCAACGGCACCAATGAAATAATCTCCGCTGTGGCCCACGAGCTTCAGCACATGATCCACTTTTACCAGAAGGCGGTTATCCAGACCAACGGCACCGGAACGGAAACCTGGATTGACGAGATGTGCTCCATGGCAGCCGAAGACATGATTGCCTACAAATTACAGGTCAACGGACCGCGGGGCGTTGATTGGAATGTAGCTACAGAAGGATCTTCCGGCAATACGGAAGGAAGGCTTCCACTGTACAATCTGTATAATGACATATCAGTCACAACCTGGTACTCCGGTTCTAGCGCCATCCTGAGCTATTCCATAAACTATGCCCTGGGGGCCTACCTGGCCCGTAATTACGGCGGGGTAAAATTCCTCTATGACATCGTCCATAATACAAAGGTCGATTACACCGCCATTGAATACGCACTCCAGCAGAATGGCTCAAGCGATTCCTTCGCCACCATTCTGAAGAAATGGGGCGTCGCTGTTCTTCTCTCCGATAAAACAGATACGACACTTTTGCCTGGATATATGTATAACAAGGGAAACTGGTTTTCAAGCACATCCCCTCTTACCTCCATCTCTTATCAGGCTGGATCCATCAATCTCTTTAATTACAAATATGTCGACCCAAGAGGAAACTCCCAGAACGGGCCCTACCTGTATGAAGTCGGCGATGCGATGGTCTACCAATCAATGTGGCCCGCATCGAACATTTACTACATAGCGGCGGATAATCTAAGCGCCCCGAAAACCTGGAACATCAGGCTTCGCAGCAAAGTCCACATGACCATTCTGGCGCGGTAAAGATACGGTTGCCGAGCGCAGTCGAGGCACGCTACCGGGTAGACAAGTCAACAGAAACGGTTTTTTTATTGACGTAAATCCTTTCCCCCTCCATAACCGTGCTACAATACGAAACGAGGTCCCCTATGATCGACACCAAGCTCCTTGAGATCCTTGCCTGCCCCGCCTGCCGGGGCGACATCGAATATAACACGAAAGACGAAAAGATCATCTGTACAGAATGCGG
Source organism: Spirochaetota bacterium (assembly GCA_017999915.1). Taxonomy (NCBI): domain Bacteria; kingdom Pseudomonadati; phylum Spirochaetota; species Spirochaetota bacterium. Next base: position 154,790 of record JAGNKX010000014.1, on the reverse strand, counting down.
CCGGCGCTACCCGGTCAAAGACGGCATCCCCGTGATGCTGGTCGACGAAGCGGAGCCTCCGTCGGAATAATCTCATTGACAAAAAAGCAGGCGATTAATCATTAATAGGGCCCGGAGCGGTTGCAATAGGCCGGATTTCGGGACCTGGACACTCCGCGGGCGGGGGAATCAACACATCGCGGGTCCGGCGGCCCCTTGTTGTAACGGGATGGGTAGTCGCTGCGGTTTTCGGCGGAGTCCGCATATACGTTAATTTATAAAGGAAAGAGTCATGTTCGATTCAAAATCACCGATAGTAAAAATCGTAAGCTATGCCGTCACGGGATTCTTTGTCCTGATCATCATCATATCCTTCGGCATGCCCGATTTCATCTCGCGGATGGGCCTCGACCAGACCGTCGTGGCCATCGTCAACGGCGAAAAGGTAGACCGTATCGACTTTCTCCGGTACCGGGACAGCCGGTTCGGCGAAATGCGCGGCGACAGGAAAATGGACGCCATGGTCCTGTCATACTACATCAACGACGTCCTCCTTCTCCAGGACGCGCGAAAAACAGGCTTCTACGTCACCGACGAAGCGGTCAAGAACTACATCCTGAACATCCCGGGCCTGAAAGACCCCGGCGCGGGGACCCTCAACGCCGAGCGCCTTAATTACTTCCTGGAGCGGATCAACATCAGCTTCAACGACCTCCAGAAGACGATCCGCAAGGACCTTTTGCGGGAGCGCTATATCCAGTTCCTCCGCATGGGCGTAGCCGTTCCCTCTTCCGAGGTCAAGGCGGAGTACCAGGCCGCAAACTCGAAGATCCAGATAAAATACTCCTTCTTGAGCTCCATGGACATGCAGAAGATGCATGGCGCCGATACGGCCGTGACCGATGCGGACATATCCGCCGAGATGGAAAAGAACAAGAATGAAGTGAAGGACCCGAAAACGGACAGGGAGCGCATCAAAAAGAAGCTTGAGACCGCAAAGCTCGGCAAGATTAAAAAAGACATCATTGAACGCGTCAACGCCATTGCCCTCAAGGGCGGCTCCTTTGACGAGGCCCAGGCCGTCCTGAAGGGCGCCGTTACCGTTTCCAGGGTATTCAAGGCCGGGGAGCGCCTTACCGACGACAAGGGCCAGCCCGTCAGCGCCCTGAACAACTCCAAGATATTCCTCGAGGATTTCATGGAAGTGGGCCAGAACAAGACGTCCCGTATCATAACCACCGACGCCGGGCTCTATATCTACACCCCGGTCCAGAGAGACCTCAAAAAGGACGATGCTCCCGACAAGGAACAGGCTGCCATTGCGGGCAACCTGGAGCAGGAAAGCATCCGGATGATCACGGGAAACCTTATGCAGAAGCTCTATGAAGGAGCAAAAATTATAAAAAATTTAAAAACTGATTGATATATAATCAGCGATGTGTTACCTGTACCAGGAACAGCAAGAAAAGAGGATCATTCCATATATGGCCAACATAAACGCCGAATTCGTCAATCCTTTCCTTGAGGCGGCCAGCGCCGTGTTCAAGTCGATACTCAACGTGGACCTGCGGAGGGGCAAGCTCGTCATCAAGGAGAGTCCCATACCTTCACTGGATGTGGCCATCCTTATCGGCATCACCGGCGGGGTCACCGGCGAAGTGGTCTACAGCATGGGCTACAACATGGCATACAAAATCGCTGAAACCCTGGTGCCGGGTCTTAACGAACAGCAGATGAAGCAGGAATACAAGGACGTCATGGGCGAGATGGCGAACATGATCACCGGAAACGCCATGAACCTCTTTGCGACCACCGGCAAGAGCATCAACATGACGACGCCCACCGTTGTGGAGGGAAAAGACTTCACCATCACCCTCATCAAGCAGACCACCCTGGGAATCAATCTCTACAGCCCCATGGGCCAGCTCGAGATGAACGTGGCGCTGAAATAGCGCCGCGTTTTCCGTTTCAAACATCATTTTTCAGAAATTTTTTTCATTATTGCCCCGTGCCGTTTGTTGTTCCCTTTGGGGAGCGGCGGGATAATTTTCACATGGATGAATTATTCTTGACCGGCCCCTCAATCAGCACTATTCTATTGTCATGGGGAAAAGAATGCCAAAAACAGCGGTCAAAACACCCTCCTTTGATGAGTATAAATCCATCAAGGACGAGATAATCGAGATCAGCGAGCTCCGGTTCGAAAACCTGCTCACCAAAAAGCTGGATCTATTCAGGCGTGAATTCAAGAAAGAGCTGATGGACGAATTAAGCCCCCGTTTCGAGGCCATTGATTCAAAATTCGAAACCCTCAAGTGGTCGGTCTGGTCCCTTCCCCTCGTCATGACCGTGCTTATGGCGTTGTTCACGCTGCTTCTGAAGTACGTTGTGAAAATCTGAGGCCGGCACTATTCAGGCGAGCTCCGACCGCGCCGTCATCGTCTCTTCATCAATGACAAAATCTCCGAACACCGCCGGGGCTTCCTTCTGAAGGGCCTTCAGCATAGCAGCGCAGACCCGCCGGATCTCCCACTGGGCGCTCCGGTCGAGGCGGAGTGCGAGTATGGTGCGCAGCTCCCTGAAATTTGCGGAGAACACGATCTGGCTCTCCGACGCGTTGGGGAGGACGAAGCGCGCGTCTTCCTTCCGTATCCCCCTGTCCCTGAGAAGCCGGTAGGTCTCTTCCGCGCGGGCCATGAAGTCCCTGAATATGCCGGCGGCCTCCGCGTCGGCCAGGATCGAGTCCGGGATCACGTAATTGAAGCCTGCCTCGTCCACGTAGCGCTGGGACTGCTGGGAAAAGCTGGCCAGGCGGTGCCGCACCAGCTGGTGGGTGAAGGAGCGGGAGGCGCCGGTGATGCGAAACGACGCCGCAGCGTGCTCCAGGATGGAATGGTGGCCGCGCCTGATGCAGTTGCGGATGAAGCTCTTCTCGCTCCCCTCGGCGATGCGGTCGAGGGACAGGTAGCAGGTGCGGCCCGCCTCCTCGATGAGCTTCTCCGCGTTCGGCGTGATCGCCAGGAGCGTCACGGTCGGTTTGGTAAGTTCCATTGCCCCCCCCTATACGGCGCTTTTTTACATAACGGCCCCGGCGATCCGCCTGCCCAGCTCATACCCCCGGGCGATCGTATCGGCGTCCGCCGCCCCGGCAAACTCAAGGGTTTCCAGGAATTCCCACGTCAGCGGCTCCGTTATTTCCAGCGTCTTTTTCAATGCCCCCTTGCTCCATCCATAGCTCCCGAAATACACCGCCTTTTTATTCTTGATGCTCTTCAGCGCGGCCTTCTCCAGAACGGTGGTCATGTATGGAAAGAGCGAGGCCTCATAGGTGGGTGCGCCGACGACAACGCCCCTGTTCGCGAGCAGCGCGGGAAGCATGTAGGAGGTGTGCGTCCGGGCGACGTCGAATATCTCGGGGGTTATGCCCGCCGCCGCGATGCCTTCCGCGACCGCGTTCATCATGACCTCCGTGTTCCCGTACATGGTCCCGTACAGGAGCGTGACCCCCTTCTCTCCGCCGGTCGCGCTGTAATCGGCCCACCTGGAGTAGAGCTCGATTATTCTTGACGGGGATTTACGCCACACGAGACCGTGGGACGGCGCGATACAGCCGACTTCCAGGCCCCCGAGCTTTTTGATGGCGTTCTTCACGGGCGTCGCGAACTTCGCCACGATATTGGCGTAATAGCGCAGCGATTCCTTTTCATAGTAATCGAGATTCAGGCACTCGTCGTCAAACAACGATCCCTGCAGCGCGCCGTATCCCCCGAAGGCGTCGCATGAAAACAGCACCTTCGTTTTAGGATCGTACGTCACCATCGTTTCCGGCCAGTGCACGAAGGGAACATGGTGAAACGACAGCTTTCGCGAGCCGATATCGAGGGTTTCGCCGTCCCCTACCTGCCGGATGCCCTCCTTGATGCCGTAATAATCGGAAAGCATCTGCACGGCCTTGGGAGCGCAGAGGATCTCCGCTTTCGGCGCGAGCATTCTCAGGGTCCGTATGACGCCGGTATGGTCCGGCTCCATGTGATTGAGCACTATGTAATCTATCGCGGAGGGAGGGAAGATTCCGGCTATCTGATTCAGGAAATCGTCCGTCTTGAATGCCTTCGCGAGATCGATCAGAACATTCTTTTCATCCTTGATGGCATATGAATTGTAGGATATTCCCGTATTATCAATGGGCCACAATCCTTCAAACAGGTCGGTGGTCCTGTCGTTCACGCCGACCCAGTAAATATCATCGGCAAGCTTGATTTCTCTCATGATAAACCTCCATGATATTTCATGGAGGTTCCAAGCCGCGTCCCCTGTCCAGCCCTTTTTATGCTCCGACGGTCTTTTCCATGCCTGGCAACCCGGTTAATTCAGACCCCACCGGTTCCTATGATCTTCCCTGCTCGGGAATGGAACCGCCTCATCTAGAAGCATAAAACCACGAGCGATATCATCATCACCGCTCCCGATCCTGCTCCTGCCCAGGTGTGGTGGACATAGTTGTTCCTTGACGATTTATGTTCATTCCGCCGGTCAATCTTCGCGGAAATGATTGAACCGATAAAACCGGTGGTGGAAACAATCCCCAGGATGGCGTGGGCGTTATACTTCGCCATGCCTTTGTCGAGGCTGAATATATTCCCGTACTGCACGAATCCCGAGGTGCATGCCCCGATGGCCAGGGCGGCGGTCCCGTAGGATGCCACCGAGTGAACAACCTGCCGGGCGTGAGAAGGCACCCTGCCCCTTTCGCGGTCGACGCGGTCAATGATCCCGGTGGTCATTGCCGCAAGGCCGAACGCAAGGGTGGAGTACCCGAATATCTTATGCACCGGCAGGGAAGTGGAGGGCACGCCTCCGCTCTTCGCTTCTCCCGGCGCAGGAAGCCTGTTTTCCGCAAAGTAATAATATTCATTTTGCTTGTAAAGATGATCGCCAAAACCAGCGGCACATACCCCCTCTGCCTGAATGAACAGTACGGTTCCCAGTGCCAGCAGCGTGATGATACAGATGTTTTTTCCTTTTTTCATTTCCTTTTCATCCTCAATTTTAATCCATGCAACTCATACAAGATACGGTCTTTGATGATGCCGTTATAAATGGATAAGAGCACGGTGAATGAAAACCCAACCTGGATATCTGTTTTTATTAATATACACAGAAAGAGGGGATCTGCAATTAACAAAAGTTAAAAGCATTAAATAAAATGAAATCCCTCCCCTCCACTGTTCAGGTCCCCCCTTTCCATGGGGCATGTGCCTGCCGTGAAAAGCCGATGTCGCACAGGATCCGGCACTCCAGGTAAAGACACTTCAAAGATCGGCCTGAATTCGCACTGTTCATCACTGCCGTAATTCTCTTGACTCCCCGTATCGACATCACTATTCTATAATGATTCCGGGAATCATCCCGATGAAGGTGGAGCAGGAAAATATAATGACACGATTCCATGCCTTATTACTGCTATTCATAGTCCTCGTTGCACATCATACGGGGGAAGCCACGGCGGCATCCAATGACAGTATCGAAAAAAAGGCCGGCAGCTACAACAGGCTCGGCCTCGAAAAGATTAAAGAAAATAAATATGAAGAAGCGGTGCAATGCTTCGACAAGGTGATTGCATTGAAGCCTGGTGACGCGTCCGCATGGAACAGCAAGGGTTACGCGTTGAATAAATTGCATAATACCAGCGCCCTGGCATGCTACCAGAAGGCCGTTGCCCTGGACCCGGGGTATGCGGAAGCGTGGCTCAACCTGGCCTATTATTACATGCAATTCGGCAGCTATAACGAAGAATATTTCAGCAAGGCCATAAAGCTGAAACCGGACTTCGCAGAGGCATGGGCTGGCAGGGGGATCAACATCCTCATGCTGATTGAGAACAGCGGCTGGGCCCTGAGCAATAACCAGGGCGAAAAAGAAGAAGCGAGAAAATACGCAAATGAAGCGATCGGCTGCTTCGACAAAGCCATTCAATTGAAGCCGGGTTATGCCGAAGCCTGGAAATACAAGGGAGACTGCTACTTCATGATTGCCGAGACGAAAATCGGCAGAAAGGATATTAAGACATACTATGAAGAGGCGATACAATTCTACGCCAAAGCCGGGGACCTGCAGCCGGATACCATAAATGATTATGTGCTGGAGAACATGGGGGTTTCCCATGACAGTCTTGGCCGATATGATAAAGCCCTTGCGTGCTTCAAGAGGGTGAAGAGGGGGAGAAATCTCGCATATCGCATGGGAATAACATACCTCCATCTTGAAAGATACAGGGAGGCGATACAATGCTTCGATGCAATACTGGAACAGCACGGAGAGATGCATGAAAGAGTTAAGGTCCTGAATGAAAAAGGAAGAGCCCTGAAGGCCCTGGGTAAAAATGAAGATGCGAAAAAATGCTTTGATGAGGCCTTAAAAACAGAACATCAATTACGGTAAGGGAGCTGTTTCCCGCTCCAGGCCTGCTCAATGCAAGGAATTGCTCAGCCAGTACCGTCCAGGAGCTTTTCACCGATATTTGGTTGGCATGTACAATCCTTAAGCCGCGGGTGAATATGAAAACTACAATTATCATTACGTTATTGACGGCCGCTCATTTCTTATTATCCTGTTCCTCTGATGATCCTGAAAGCGGCGCCGCAAAAAGGTTCAAGGTTCCGGTAGACTTTACGGAGGTCCATGGCAATAATTTTTTAGTGGATTTGAAATATAATACAGACAGGAACTTCATGGGCCGGAATCTCTACGGAGAATTTGGTGTCACCAGGTGCTATCTTCACAAGGAGCTCTCCGCCAGGCTTGAAAAGGCGGCAGCCATGCTGGCAAAGAAAGGGTACAAGGTTGTTCTATGGGATTGTTACCGGCCCCTGGCCGTTCAATATGCCATGTGGAAGGTGATGCCGGATCCGAACTATGTAGCGGACCCGGCAAAGGGATCCAATCACAACAGGGGCATTGCCGTGGATTGTTCAATCGTTGACGGCAAGGGTCGGACTGTTCCCATGCCCTCTGAATTCGACGAGTTCTCAGAAAAGGCTTCTATACGTTACCAATGCAAAGCAAGCGAACAATGTAAATGCGAGAACAGGGAGATTCTTGGAACGACCATGGAAGCCGCGGGAATCTCACGGTTTCCGTCGGAATGGTGGCACTTTCAGCTGGCCGATCCAGCCCGGTATCCAATAATAAAAGATTAATTCTGCAATCTAGATCTTCATCCCCGAAAAGCCGTAAAACGCCAGTGCCAGCAGCCCGGCGGTTATGAAGGTGATGGGTACACCCTTCAGGTTCTCCGGAATGTCGGCCAGTTCCAGGCGCTCCCGTATCCCCGCCATGATGACCAGGGCCAGTGTGAAGCCCACACCGCCGCCGAACCCCTGGATCACGCTCTTCAGCAGGCCCATGGAAACATTCGGCTCCGCGAAGCCGGAAGAGAGGTTGAGGACCGCCACGCCCAGCACCGCGCAGTTGGTGGTGATCAGGGGCAGGAATATTCCCAGGGCCCGGTAAAGCGCCGGGGATGTCTTCTCGATGACCATCTCCACCAGCTGCACCAGGGCCGCGATGACCAGGATGAAGACGATGGTGGTCAGGTACGTCAGGCCGTAGGGCGCCAGCAGGTATTTGTAGATAGGATAGGTTATGAACGAGGTCAGGGTCATGACGAAGGTGACCGCCAGGCCCATGCCTATGGCCGAGTCAAGCTTCTTGGAAACGCCCAGGAAGGGGCAGAGCCCCAGGAGCCGCGCCAGCACGTAGTTGTTGATGAAGATGGTGCTGAGCAGTATGGTGACGAATATCTTTATCTCCATGGCCTATTTCCTTTTTGACCGTGAATTGATTGCGTTCATGGCCCAGAGCATGAGGGCCAGCACAAAAAAGGCCCCCGGCGCCATGACCATAGCCGTCGCCGGCTCCATGCCCGGTATCAGGGTATAGCCGAAGAGGGTGTTGGCCCCGAGGACCTCCCGCACGGCCGCCAGGATCGTCAGGGTGAGGCCGAAGCCGATCCCCATGCCGATTCCGTCCAGGACCGAGAGGATTATGCCGTTCTTCTGGGCGAACTCCTCGGCCCGTCCCAGGATGATGCAGTTGACCACGATGAGGGGGATGAAGATTCCCAGGGAGCGGTACACCTCGGGCCGGTAGGCGTTGAGGAGCAGGTCCACCACGGTGACGAAGGTCGCTATGATGGTGATGAAGATCGGTATCCGCAGGTGGCCGGGCACTATCTTCCGTATCGACGAGATGAGGAGGTTGGAGCAGACCAGGACGAAGGTGGCGGCCAGGGTCATCCAGAGGGCGTTGGACAGGGACGTGGATACCGCCAGCGTGGGACAGAAGGCCAGCCCGATGACGAGCTGGGGATTGCGCGACCATATTCCCTTGACCAATTCCTTCCAGTATCTCATCTGGCGCCCCCGCCCGGTGCCGGCGCTGAAAGGGCGCGGGCTTTCTGGAGCTTCGTCATGGCCGCCTCGACGCCGGCGATCACCGCCGTTGATGTAATCATCGCCCCCGTTATCGCCGAAATGGCGTTTTTCTCGATGAGGCTTTCGCGCATGTTGGGGTTCCACACGCCGCGTCTCATGAAACCGATCTTCCTGTTCGTGTCCAGGCCTTCGAACTGTTTCTGGAACCAGGGTATCCGCACTTCGTCGGGCAAGTCCCTCACCGGGATGCCGCCCCGTACATGGTCCCAGAGGGTCTCGCGGCTGGCCACTTCCACGCACCGCGCCCCGAGGCCAGGCGTTTCGGTCTGGCCGATGATGGTGAGGCCCATGATTTTCCCGGCTTCGTCAACGCCCGCCATGAATTCTATATCGCCGCTGTAACCGTGGCTTTTCGTGACAAAGGCGAATCCTTTCACGATCTTTTCTTTCAAGATGGCGTCTTCAACCTTCTTCTCCCCTTCCCACCAGGTGAATTCCCTGCCGTCCACCTTCGTTTTCCGCTCCGCCCCCACGGCGAAGCCGGGGAGCACCAGGGCCAGGGCCTGCTCCTTCTTCTCCCTTGCCCGGCTGGCGATGGCGGGCGCGGTGAGCCTCTCAACGTGGGACAGCATGAAGACGCAGACCAGGGCGATGGCCGTCAGTATGACCGTGGGTTTTACGATATCCTTCATCATTTCGCCGCCGCCGCGAGTTTCTTTCTTTCGCGCAGGCCGAAGACCCGCGGCTTCGTGTACCGGTCGATGAGGGGAACGAAGGCGTTCATGATCAGGATGGCGTAGGAAACGCCCTCAGGGTATCCGCCCCACTGGCGGATGACGAAGGTCAGGAGCCCGCACCCGGCGCCGAAGATCAGCATCCCCTTTTTCGACACCGGCGACGTGACCATGTCGGTGGCCATGAAGAAGGCCCCCAGGATGAGGCCGCCGGACAGGACCTGGTAGAGGGCCATCAGGTGCGGCTCTGGGAAGCCCGCAAGGTAGTGATACCCGGCCGCTGCGGCGGCCACGGTGCCGATGAAGGACACCGGAATGTGCCAGGTGATGATTTTCCGTATCATGAGAAAGAGCCCCCCGGCCAGAAGAAGCAGGGCCGATGTCTCGCCGATGGACCCCCCCACGGTTCCCAGGAAGAGCGACCTGAGCATGTCCGGCGAGAGGACCATGTCATAGAGCTTCGACAGGGCGACATGGTTGTCCGACAGGATCTTCGGCCCCTCCTTCATGAGGGTGAGGGGCGTCGCCCCGGTGAGGGCGTCGAACAGGGCCGGGGAGAGCTCCGCGCTGTTCTGCGCGTTCTGCATCAGGACATTATGCTCGCCGAAGCGGTGCCATGACGTGGTCATGTGCACCGGCCACGAGGCCAGGAGAAAGGCCCGGGCCGCCAGGGCCGGGTTGAAGATGTTGAACCCGAGGCCGCCGAAGAGGTGCTTGACGATGATCATGGCGAAAACGGACCCGATGGCCGCCATCCAGAGGGGCGCCCCGGGCGGAATGTTCATGGCCAAGAGAAGCCCCGTGATCACGGCCGATCCGTCATGGGCCGTAAGGCGCTTCCGCAGCAGAAGCTGCATCAGCGCCTCGGCGGCGACCGCCGCGGCGACGGACACCGCCATCAGCTTCAGGGCCGGCATGCCAAAGTGGTACACGGCAAAGGCCACCGCGGGCAAGAGGGCGGCGATCACGGACCACATTATCTTCGGTATCGATTCGCCGGAACGGATGTGGGGAGCGCCGGTCATGACCGGCAGCTTTTTCATGGTTTCTTTTATTTTCTTATCTGCCATGGCGTCACCGGGTTCAGGCGCTGGCCTTCAATCTCTGCTGGACCAGCTTTATAAAATGGCTCAGGGGCCGCCGCGCGGGGCACACGTAGCTGCAGGAGCCGCACATGATGCAATCGAAGGGATGGAGATTTCCGGCGAGGTCAAGGCGGTTCTTTTCAGCGGAGGCGCCGAGCTCGTTGGGAAGCAGCCCCATGGGGCAGACGGTCACGCATCGCCCGCAGCGAATGCAGGGGGAGTAATCCGAGGCCGCCGCTTCTTTCCCGGCAATGAACAGTATGCCGGAGGTGCCCTTCACCACCGGGAAATCAAGGGAGTGAACGCTGACGCCGCAGAGGGGACCGCCCATGATGATCCGCGTCGGCTCCTCCGTGAGGCCCCCGCACTCCTCAACGATGTCTGTTAAGCGGGTGCCGATGCGCACCTTGTAATTGCCGGGATTTTTAATTGCGTTACCCGATACGGTGACGTAGCGGGAAAAGAGGGGACGATTAAAGAGGACCGCTTCGCGGATCGCAAAAAGAGTACCCGCGTTCTGCACGATAACGCCGGCGTCCATCGGCAGCCCCCCTGAAGGGACACGCCGCCGTAGGATGCCGTAGATCAGCTGCTTTTCAGCACCCTGGGGGTATATGGTCCTGAGCTTTTGTATGCCGATGGATTCCCGCGCGGGCCCGTCATTGAGGCACTTTTTCAGCGCCTCGATGGCCTCCTTCTTGTTTCCCTCCACGCCGATGACCGCTCTCTGGATGCCCAGGGCCTTCAGGGCGATCCGGGTCCCCTCGATGACGGCCTCCGGGAAGCTCCGCATCAGCATATCGTCCACGGTAAGGTAGGGCTCGCATTCCGCGCCGTTCACGATGAGGGTGTCGATCTTCTTTTCCGGCGGCGGCGACAGCTTCACCGCCGTGGGAAAGGCGGCGCCACCCAGGCCCACGATGCCGGCCTCCCTGATGATGGCGCACAGCTCCGGGCCGGTGAGGACCGTCCAGTTCGCCGCCACCTGGGGCTTTGCCGAGGAGGTAAAAGACCCTTCGGCCTCGATGATGACTGCTTGCTGCGGCCCATACACGGTGGGAACCGGCGCGATATCGACCACCTTGCCCGGGATCGACGAATGCACGTTGGCGCTGATGACGCCCTTGGCCCGGCCGATGAGCTGGCCCTCGGAGACGATCTCTCCTGCGGAAACAGCCGGCTCTGCGGGGGCGCCCACATGCTGCTGGAGGGGTATGGAGCAGGCATGGGGTATCGGAAGATTTATGAATTTCAGGTCCTGAGTAATGCTTTTATGTCCGGGCGGGTGTATGCCACCGCCAAAACGCGAAAACATCGCTATACATCCTTGGTGGAGTATATCTCATCCTTAATCGGCAGCTCTTTTCTGAGGTTTTTTATGTACGGGAACAGTTCTCCTGATTCCGTGTAGTATTCGCAGTCGTCCATGATCCTGCGCGCCACGGTAAAAAACTTGTACAGCTTCTCTTCTCCCGACCGCTTGACCCATTTTTTCTTGAGGCACTTGACCCGCAGGACATAGCGGTCCGGTTCGGATTCATATTGCCGTATCACTATGCAGTGCTGGCAGTTTGCGCAAAATATCTTCTCTTTTGGCATTCGAGGACTCCTTTGGTTATTACTCTTCGCTGTGACTATTGCAGTGCAAATTCAGCCGCCGGCGGGCGAACGCTCATCCCGCCCCATGCCGCCGCTATCCTTTTCTATCTGAAGGCCTGACGGATCGTATTCCGGTTTTGCTCTTGAATTTTTCAATAAGAAATATTACCGGAAATCAGTCAAGTAGTTTTTTCGTTCTATCTCTTCGACCGGCCTGGGGCATCTTTTTCCCGGGTCTTTCAATAGGCCTCCATCATGTCTCTGGCAAACTTTTCCTCTCTCAGTGTTACGGGGAGGGTGACCGTGGGAGTGAGATCGTTACCTGTGTCGGCCCCATGGGTGCGGGAAAATATTTTTTCTTGACATAAACCATCTTCGGCAATAGTGTCAAAAAAGAGAGCAAAAGACATAATGTTATGACCGTGTCAGACAATCAACGATCGAACACCCGGGTTCAGAAGAAGATCAACTCCCTTGTCCTCAAGGAGATGCAGATCGGTTTGGAAGAGTTGAGCGAGCTGCGGGAGAATCCCGCCCTCCTCATCGATACCGGCTATGAATATGTCGAGATGGGCGATTTCGACAAGGCCCTCAAGCTCTTCAGCATCGGCGCTATGCTCGACGGCACGGACCCGGATATACTGAACGGCCTCGGCATCACCCTCTGCGAGCTGGGAAAATTCAAGAAATCGAAGCAGGTCCTGGAGCGCTCCATCAAGCTGAATCCCCATGACGCCGTGACCCTGGCCAACCTGGCCGGCGTGTGCTGGGAGATGGGGGAGCCGGAGCAGGCGATCTTCTACTACACCAAGTCCCTTGAGATCAACCAGGACATTGAGGAGATCCACTTCAATCTCATCAATCTTTACATTGAGAGCGGCGCCCTCTACATGGCCTACATCGCCTGCATCACCTTCATCGAGCGATTCCCCGACGACGGGGAGGCAAAGGAGCTCATGGAGGAGATCATACTGAACCTCGCCATATCGATGTACTGAGAAGCAAATCCTCTGTCGTTAAACCCCTCATCCCCCAGCCCCTTCTCCCATTGAGAAATGAATAAAGGAGAAGGGGGGAAATTGAGATAAGCCATTAACCAGGAAGCCCTCTCCTTTTTTCCATTCTTAATGGGAGGCAGCATCTTGTACATCCATGCACGATGCTGCATGCGCGACATCCTGTCGCTTAGTGCGCGCGGAGCGCGGGTGAGGGATTGCTGCAAAAGATACTTCATCTGGCTGGTGGAAAAATCAGTACTTCCTCTTTATTCTCTGGATATACTCCGCGGCGCTCCCCTTTTCGCGGCCGCGCAGTGCCTGGCGTATCTCGTCCTCCAGGTCGATCTTCCACGAGCCGCCTTCCTTGAGCAGATTGAAATCCATCTCGAAGCCGATCATGTTTTCGACAGGGTGCCCGGTGTAGCGGATGCGGATCGAGCCGCGGGAGCCGTCGTTTTTCCGGGAAAGCTCGTCCCAGGCGGTCTTTTCATTGAAGAGGGGAAGGATTCTGAGCCTCTCCTTTTCGCTGATAACGCCGCCCTTCACCGCCTCGTCGATGGCGTCGACGGTGCCGTCTGTGTAGTACGGCTTCGCCTCGCTGAAATCGCGCGCCTGTTTAAGCTTTTCAAAGACGCCGCCGAAGCTCGTCGACACCTTCCCGCGGGAACAGGATACCCCGGCAAGGGTCAGGGCCGTCATCGCGATAAGGAACAGTGCACGCCTCATGATGTCACCGCCTGGCCTCATTCGAAGATATTGGTGTACTGGAGCCTGTTTTTCATGTTGAAAAAATCGCTTCCCCGCGGGACATCGCGCAGCCTGGTCAGCAGCGTGTCCTTGTCGATCAGATCGGAAAAAGGCACCGCCTTCAGGTCGAAATTGTCCGTAACGGAGACCATGATGCCGAAATTGCCGTCCACGAAGTACCTGGCCGCGCCGTAGCCGAGCATGCTTCCCATGACCACGTCAAAGGCCGTGGGATAGGCTGAGCGGATCTCGTAACCCACCTGCTTCGGGGTTATCTTCACATCGAGGCCGGTCTTGTCCTTGTAGCGCTCCTTCACGTGCTCCGCCAGGATGGTCGATATCTTCGCCTCCCCGAGACGGATGTTGCCATGCTTGTCAGTGGCCTTAGGCTTGAGCTCATCCGGGAGCTTGTCCACGATCCCCTCGGAAATGGCGATGACGCCATAGGGCTTCTGGTCGTTCTCGCGGGCAATGATGATATCGGTTATCTTTTCGACGAGGTGCTCCAGGTTCAGCACGCTTTCCTCTATGTCCTCGGAGGATATCATCAGGATCGCCTCCGATGCGATGCCCGCGGCGTAGGTGATCCACCCGGACTTCCTTCCCATGAGCTCCACGATAAAAAAGCTGTCCGTCGCCTGGGCGTCGGCCTTCAGGTTCAAAAGAATTTTCTGCGCCACGTCCACCGCGGTCCAGTAGCCGAAGGTCCACGGTATGCCGTAGTAGTCGTTGTCGATGGTCTTGGGGATGTGGATCACCGGGAAGCCCATGAGCCAGAGGTAGTTGGCGGTCTTGAGCGTATCGTCGCCGCCGATGGACACCAGGGCGCCGATCTCCAGGTGCTCGAAGGCGTCGAGGATGTTCCTGAGGCGGGCGTTTTTCTCCGGGTTGTTCAGGTCTTCCATGGTCTTGATGTCCTTGCCCGGGTTGGCCCGGGACGTGCGCAGGAAAATCCCGCTCCTGTTTCTCGCCTTGGTGATGTCGTAGGTGATGGTGCCGTAATGGACGTCCTTCCGGAGCTTCGGATAGCTCTTGTTGAAGTCCTGGAGGAACTCATAGCCCCGCATGATGCCGATGACCGGGACATGGTTGTCAAGGAAATTGAGGGCCACCGACGATATGACCGCGTTCGCGCTCGGAGCCGGCCCGCCCGAAAAGAGGACGCCTACCCTGTTGTATTTCGGTTTCATGTTTCCACCCCGGAAAAAAATTAATCTGTACTCTCAAACAAAAATTCCACCCTGTCAAGCACATTCATCTTTTTTAGCCCGGGCCCGGATTCCGGTTTTTTTCTTGATTATTTTGCGATCGGGACTGATGATCTCTTGACTGAATAACACCGGGGCCAAACCCCGCACAAACAGGGAGGAATCACATGGATTTTACCATAAAAAACCTGGGAGCACGAACCGTGCCATCGCCCCTGGTTGATATCTACCAGTTCCAGGATACATCCTTTGGTAGAGACGAGGATCGCATGATTTTCAATCCGCTTATGGTAAATAACGATACCTCCTGCCTCAAGACGGACCAGAGCTTCGAACTGGCCGGGCCGCGGAAATCGATCTATTTCGAGCCCCCAAAGGTCCGGTCGGCCATTGTCACCTGCGGCGGCCTTTGCCCGGGCATCAACGATGTCATCCGGTCCATCGTCATGGAGTCGTATTACCGTTATGGCGTCCGCTCGATCATCGGCATCCGCTACGGCTACAGCGGCCTTGACCCTGAAAAGGGATACGATCCGGTGGAACTCACCCCCGATCTTGTGGAGGACATCCACCTGGAGGGGGGCACCATTCTCGGCTCTTCCCGGGGAGGCACCGAGGATATGGAACGCCTGGTCGAGACCCTTTACCGCCTTAAGATCAATATCCTGTACACGATCGGCGGTGACGGGACCCTGCGGGGCGCCCATAAAATAGCGGAGATAGCCCTTGGCCGCGGCATGGACCTCGCCGTGGTGGGCGTGCCCAAGACGATCGACAATGATATCAGCTTTGTTCAGCGCACCTTCGGGTTCGAAACCGCCTATTCCAAAGCGGTGGATTCGATCTACACCGCCCACATCGAATCAAAGGGAGCCCCCAACGGCATCGGCCTGGTTAAGCTCATGGGACGCCATTCAGGCTTTATCGCCGCGCACACGTGCCTGGCCATGAACGACGCCAACTTTATCCTGGTCCCGGAGGTTCCCTTTGATCTCCATGGGGACAACGGCTTCCTGGTCCATCTTAAAAACAGGATGCTCAAACGCCATCACGCGGTCATCTGCGTCGCCGAGGGAGCCGGCCAGGACCTGCTGGAAAAAGACATGGCCTCCCGGAAGCATGACGCCTCCGGCAATGTCAAGCTGGAGGATATCGGTATTTTTTTAAAAAATGAAATTAACCGGCACTTCGAAAAAGAAGGAATAGAGATCAACCTGAAGTATATAGATCCGAGCTACATAATACGGAGCGCGCCGCCGGTGCCCAATGATTCCATCTTCTGCGCCCAGCTGGGGCAGTTCGCCGTTCACGCCGGCATGGCCGGAAAAACCGACATGGTCATCGGCCTCTGGAACAATATATACACCCATGTGCCCATCGAACTGGCGGTATCACAAAGGAAAGTGATCGATCCGGCCTCGCGGTTCTGGCACTCCGTGATCGATGCCACGGGACAGCCCCTGTCGATGAAGAATTAGCCGCAGCCGAATCGTCCGTGATCAGCAGGTGAGAACGCGTTTCAGGGTGCCGGAAAGATGTTCCGTGTACAGGTGCTGGGCGATACGGTACTGCGCCGATACTTCTAAATCATCCCACGCCAGCGGGCTTTCCCGGCGGATCCCCTCTATCTTGATGAGCTCGTCTTCAGGGTCAATATATATCCTGCTGCACCGGACGACATGGTGCTCATCGTCCCGGGCGTGGGATATGCTCACGCTGATATCGGCTGAGCATTCGGCCTTTTCCGACAGGATCGCCATGACGAGCCGCGTCGTCTTGACCTGAAGGCTGAAAAGGTTCATATCCATTTCCACCAGCATATCCCCTAACCTCGCGTCAACAGTAGTATCCCTCATGTTCATGGTTCATGCCCCCCTGCGCATAAGCCGGGATATCCCGGCCCTCCGATCCATGAGAAATCCGAACAGGCCGACACGCCTGATCGCCGAGGACATGTTATAATTATCAATGTCGATCTTGCAATTGTCCGTGTAGAGTATGTCCAGGACCCGCTTCAGATCATCGCTGGGGAGATCCTCGATATCCTTTCCAAAGAGGATGCCCTCGCAGAGCCGGTCATCGGAGCTTGCCAGGTCCCCGCAGAGGCGGTCATCGTCATCGACGAAAACATTGGTTATCTCATAGAAAAACAGTGAATCCCGGCCGGACCCGACCTTATCCCTGATGATCAATCCATGGAGCTGTACCGGGGCGCTGGTCCCGCGGGTCATAGCGAAAATCCGCTCTTTAATGGCGAAGAGGATCTCCTCCCTGGTGTTTTCCATGACATCACCGATGTTTACAACCTGTTCCATGGGGCGCTCCTTGCCGGTTTTTTTGACCTGTTTGATGATCATATACTGATATTTTCGGACAATTCCCCCAATTTCTCGACATAATATTTTCTTTCGCGCCCTACTCTTCCGGCTCATCGATACTATCGCAGGACCAGGTACCGTCCCAGACCGGGCCTGTACGGCCAAGGCTCCTGTTGACCATCTCGGAAAACCTGGCCTGGACATAGACCATGATCCTGGCAACCCTGTTCCGGTCCATGGCGGTCCATATCAGGATATGGAACCCCTCTTCGGTCATGGCGAAGGAGAAGGTCTCCACGTCATGGAAGAGGTCCAGGACCTTTTCGGAGATTTCCATCATTGTCGATTCATAGAGCTTCTCCTTTTTCCTCCTGCCGAAGAACCCTGAAAATTCCTTGAGGTCCAGGCACCGCGCGTTAACGCTGTAGATGACGACGGCCGGTTTTGTTCTCATGCGCTGCTTCATTGACAGCCTCCCTGTTGTTTTGGTTTATACAGGGGTAACGAAGGGGATTGGGAAAAATGAAATTTTTTCATGACGGATGGCTAGATTTTTCATAATGGGACCAAATAATGGAGCATAAAACCGCTTCAGCTATTCGCATTAAATTTCATTAGAGGGGGGTATGCTGCTCACGCTAACAGGGGGCAGGATGCCCCCGCCCGCCATAGTACTGGAGGTACTATTTTTGGCGGGTGAGCGGGAGCAGCGTACCCCCTCATCATGATAATAATCATCTTTATGTCGCAGTGATGTTGCTCACTAGAATCCCGGGGTCGGAGAGCCATTGGACCAGCCGGCGGAAGAGATGCTTGATGTAAAATTAATCCGGAACACCGACTGCCCAGCCTGCGCGGCCGGAAGCGCGGCCGATCCCCACGACTCAGGGGTCATGAAATCCTCAGTGCCCCCCTTGATAAAAACCGTGTCCATCACGGCGCCGTCCGGAAGCTTGAGCAGCACCGTTTCCCCGCTGTTGTTCAGGCTGAAGGAAAAATTTCCGTAATCGGGGCTCTTCCCGAAAGCCGCGGCGAATCCTTCACTTGATTGGGCGATGACCGCCCATGATTTCGGCCCCATGACACTCGACGGGGGGAACACAAAGGCTTTGCTCGCCGCGGCTCCATCGACCACCATCATGCCGCCTATGTCGCAGGCATAATCGTTATCATTGTAGAGCTCTATGAACTCCTTCCCGTCATCGGCCCCCGCGGCGTCATAGAAGACCTCGCTTATCATGATCCTTGAATAATCGATCCTGCGCCGCACCTCGACCGATCCCGCGGCCTGGATGCCGTCAATGGCCGCGCACACGGTCCCGATGCCGGGCCTCAGGCCGGTAATGACACCCCCCTGATCGATGGAGAGGATGTCCTCGTTCATGGTCTGCCACACCGCGGATGGGGCTTCCTTTTTCCTCCCGTCGTCAAGGATGACGTAGGCCTTTGCCTGAAGGGTCTCCCGCTCAAGGATCGACGAATTTGATAAAAATAGCTCGATGCCCACTACCCGTGGTTCCCCTAAAGCCAGGAACGGTCTGTATCGTCCGGGATAATCGCATGATACAATAAGGAAAAGAAGAGACAGGCAGGCTCCACCGATGATTTTCATAGGCCCTCCGTGTGAACATGGTTCTACGGAGTTAAACGATCCGCCGGCGGGCCTGCGAAAAAAAAAGCGTGTTTCCGAAAAAAAAGCGACGATCTTCATCGTCGCTTCTGTGCCGCGAGAGGGACTTGAACCCTCACAGGCGTAATGCCCACAAGATCCTGAATCTTGCGTGTCTGCCAAATTCCACCATCGCGGCATATCAGGATTAATCAATAGTTGCGAAAGGCCTTATTTGTCAAATAAAATTCTCATTTTTTATGCCGGGATTGCTTCCCGCAGCCGGCCATCGCATCATATCCTGTATTTCTGTATTTCCTTCACCTTGTAATTTTTCTTCCCTTCCTCGATATCAAGGCTTACCGTATCGCCCGCCTTCAATCCCAGGAGGGACCGCGCGATGGGTGAGCGGTACGAGAGGACCCTTTTCTCGAAATCCGCGTCCCACGGGCCGAGAATGGTGTAATCCCGTTCCTCTCCCTGCTCGGCGTCCTGGATTATGACCGTGGTGCCGATGTTGACCGATTCCGTGGAAATCTCGTTGCGGTCCAGGATCTGGGCCTTCTTCATTTCGCTGTCAAGCCTTGAAATGGACAGCTCCAGCGTCGCCTGCTTTTCCATCAGGGCGTTGTATTCCACGTTCTCCCTGATGTCGGCGGAAACATCGGCTACCTTGGTGAGCTCCTTGGATATGTTCACCAGCTCGACCGAGACGAGGCGGTCGAGCTCGGCCTTCATTTTATCGCGACCCTCCTTTGACACGATCAGCTTCTCCACGTCGAACTCCCACGCCTCGTCGGGCTGGGTCTTTACCGGCTGGAAGTCGCCGTATTTCGAGCGGATGACGCCGAGGAAGGTCTCCTTCTGCGCCTCCTCGACGTAGGACACGTTGCAGAACAGGTCATAGAGCTTGCCCAGGAACGCCGGTTCGAACTGATCGACGATCGTTTTCAGGACCGTCGAATTGCTGTCAAACAGGACGTCGAGAACCATGTTCTTCAGCCGGTTCCCTTCCAGCTCGATCTTCTTGAGCTCATTCATCAGCCTGAAGCCGGTGACCGCGAGGCGCTCCCGGGAATAATCGAGCCAGTCGTAATCCCACTGCCTGCTCAGGAGGTTCCGGGCGACCCATATGAAAATCTCCGGGTACTGCTTCGCCCCGGTGATGACCCGGTCTATGAAACCGTTGATGATCGAGTAGGAGTGGTTCCTCATCAGGTTGTTGAGGATATACTTGTGGATCCTCACCGGCGTCTCGAAGAGGAGCTCGGAGAGGACGTGCGGCCAGTCCTCGCGGGACTCCTCGATGAGGTTGACCAGGTCCTTCTTGTAGTCGTAGGACGATATCTTCATCGAGAGGAGCGCCAGGTCATGGCTCCCCTTTATGAAATCGATGACCTTCTGGCGGAGCGCATCGAGCTTGAGCTTCGAGGGATCCACGAACTTTGTCATGTCCTTCAGGATCATGTACGACAGGACCTGCCGCGTCTCCGAGTCTCCCTTCATCTCCTCGGTGAAATAGTCGATGAAGTACGGAACGACGGAAAGTCCCTCCTCCTTCTCGATGTTGTTGACGAACTCGATGGCGAAATCAAGCTTCTTGCTGAAGGAGTCGGAGGTCGAGAAGCTCTCCAGGAGCTCCTCCGCGAAGGTTACCGGCTTGTCCCGCGTGAAGATGAGGTCCTTCTTCTTCTCGGAAAATCCGTAGTGGGAGTCGCGCTTGATCTTCGTGCGCGCCTTGCTCCACCACTTGGACCACCCCTTCTCGGAGACGTAGGCCGGGATGAGCTCGCGCTTGATGTCCTCCAGCAGGATCTTCCCGCCGTAGGAGCGTATCAGTATCTCAAAGAACTGCATGAAGTCGTCCTTGAACAGGTTGTTCACCAGGTCCGGGTCCTCGTACTGCATCACGTAGAGGTGGTCCTTCGGTATCGGCGTCAGCGACTGGAGCGCCATCTGGATCGACATCTTGTGGTCGGGCTTCCCGCTGAAATTGATGACGATGTTCTCGCTGTCCATCTCAACGATCTTGCCCAGCTTCCAGGTGTTGTGATAGGCGTGGTTCCCCTTGTCGAAGACGATGTTCTTCTCGAAGTCCTGGATGGCGTACTTGACCGGGGTCTTGTAGTTCGCCAGCTTCGAGAGCTTCATGAACTGCTCGAACTGCGAGTGATCCTTGTACTTGACGCGGTAAAGGGCGATCAGGTCGCGCCGCGCGTGGGCGTCATCCGGACGGTACTTGAGCACCTTCTTGAGAAGCTCGATGGACAGGTCCGGGTTCTCCTCGTCCCGGTACTTCCCCAGCAATATCTTTATCAGGTTCGCGACCAGTTCGAACTGCTTGGCCTCAACCAGGAAGCGCTCGATACGCTCGAAAAAGGGTATGTCGCTCCACGACACGGACACGAGTCTCGTCCAGAGGCTCGTGACCTCCTCGTATTTCTTGTTCTTTATGAAGCCCTCGATGGAAAGCTTCATGTAGTGGATGCTCTTGTCAGGCTCCTCGTCGATGATGGCAAAGGCGAGCTTTTTCGACAGGTCCGCGTCAAAGCGGTCGATTTTCAGGAGGTTTTCCAGGACGGGGATGGCGTCCTTGTTGCGGCCGAGCCGCTCGAGGCTCAGCGCCATGGCGCGCAGGGCCGCGCTCGATTCGCCGTATTCCAGGATCTTTTCCGCGATCAGCTCCACCACGGCCCACTTGTGGTATCCGGTGAAGATATCGATGAGGCGCCGGAGCTGCTTGGCGTCCTCCGGGCGATCGAGGTGATACCCGAGCTCACCGATGAGGTACATGGACGTGATCGAATCAGGGTGTTCCTCCATGTGCTTCTTGCACGCGTCCAGCGTTTCCTGGATCGCCTCTTCCGAAACAATCGCATTGAAGAGATCGTCGAGGATCTTGAATTTTGAGATGCCTATGTCCTTCGGTTCGATCCTCCCCCACATTTCTTCCTTGAAAAGGGAATCGAGTTTTTCCATTATTTTCTGTTTTGCCATACCATCAACCTGCCTGTATAGTATCGGGATAGCGCCTGAAAAAGCCGGCGCCCGCCGGCGAGATAATCGGCCCGCTGTTCCCGGCGATCACGGCGGCAGCGGCGCCCCCCGGCCGCCCCGCCGGAAAATCAATATTTCAAAAATACAAAATACCCATCATTGAAGAAGATGGGTATTTGCAGACAATAAAAAAAGAAATGAAAGGAATGTAAAGCTATCTATCTACTGCTGTTTCTTTTCACCACCCTTGTCCTGTCCCTGGCTTCCTCCCTTGGAGCCGCCATCCATCAATTTGTGAAGCTCGTTGCCGTCGAAATTGACTTCGTAGGTGTCTGTCAGAACTTTAATCTGGTCAAAGAAAAAGTACGCTGTTTCCATGAGCTCTTCCCGCGGGGCGTTCGGAACCGCCCTGAGGACGAACCTCGTGATCTTGGTTATCCGGGTCTGCGGAAAAGACTCGAACTGCTGCGGCACGCTTGAGGGGATCTCCACTTTCAGCGGACGCCAGCCCACGAAATTGACGGACCCGAACTTGAGGATATGCGTTGAGCCGCGGTAATCCTTGACCCACACTTCCAGATTATAGGGGTGCCCCCGGCCATGGACCCAGACAGAGATGCCCTTGGACTGCCCGGGAAGTTCGAGGCCGCGCTCCTGCTCATCCTTGCCGGTGCTCGGGTTATAAGTAAGCTTCGGGCTCTTCTCCTTCCAGTCCAACTGGGGCGGAGCGAGGATATGGACCTCGTTTGCGCCCGGGTACCTGAACTGGAAGCTCACGCCGAGGCATTTTTCCTTCTTCTTGCCTTTTTCGGTGAGAGACCACTCCTCAACGTTCATGTCATTGGGAGAGGCGCTGATTATCTTCATATCCAGCCGGTTCACCGGGTTCTTCATTTTGAGCTTCTGCTCCGTCTCGGCCTTGACAAACTTTTTCGGAACCGACTCTATTTGCCAGCCATTATCTCCGATGTTCACATTCTCAAAATCCTCCACCACAAGGGCCTTCAGCTCATTGCCGCTGATGTCGGAGGGAACATTAGTCACAATCTTAGATTGCGCCGTTCTGGTCCCCATAATTCCTACGCATAGGGCCGTTAGTATGCTTAACATGAATGCAACTGATCTTGTATTAAACCTTCTCATTAGAAGCCTCCCTTCTTATCCTATCTTGCTTAACATATCTCAATTCTACCAGGTGTCCTTGATCGTTTCATCGCCGGTGAATTCGGACAGATCGGTAACGACCCTGAATTGATCTATATACGTGTAGAACGTACCGGGTACTTCATAATTATCGCATTCGACAAAGAACGATACAAAATGAAGGTTCTTGTCCAGCAGAGCGTAGCTCGCAGACTGGGGAAGCCAGCCCGGTATGATGACCGACATCTCTTTCCATCCCCAGAAATCGAGGCGGCCGACTTTCAGCTTGTGAATATGGCCCTTGTAATCGCGGAGCTTGATATACATGGTATGCCTGTACTTGCGTCCCAGGGCCCAGAACTTCATTTCGCGGGCCTTGCCCCTGATGATATATTCATTGGGCGGGAACACTTCGACCCGGTCGAAACCCCTGTCAATGAAATATGTTTTAATGCCCAGCACGAAATCATTTTTATGGGATATACCGTTCTCGTCGGTTACCTCATTCTTGAATTCTCCCGCCTGACCGTCTTCGTTGACGGCCTGTCCCTGATCATTGACGGGACGGGGCTTGCCGGGGATCTTTCTGGTCTTGGTATCGCCGAGAGGACAGGTCGCAACGGCCCGCCAATCCTCGCAGTCTTCAAAATCGTTGACCCAGTCCACGACCAACCCGTCCTGCTTCTGCTTCTTTTCCTGGGTCTCTGACTTCTGGGTGTCCGATTTAGGCTCTTGCTGCGCCTTGAGATTTATTGTTCCACTGCCGAAAAACAACATCATCAATCCGATTGCTAACGACAATGTACTTAACCGGGTCATCCTTTTCATTGCCAACTCCTTTGAAAATGATATTCTCTATAGTATAATATCCTTACGATAAGTACACCACATTGTTACTATCTTAATAGATATTCGGCTTCCTACTATTTTATATTTAGCACAAAAAAATATCAACAGGGGCCAAAAAAGTACCGCCTATTGATCTAATGGCCTCACTTACATGAATAATATAGATTCAATCATCCTTGTCAAGAAATTAATGATGAGTCTTTGTGCATTCCCTCAATTAGACCGCCATCATAGATGCCGTTTTACGACATAATCGATTAAAATTATTATTGCTTTATTTCACACAAGGCCTACGGATATCCCCGTACACTATAAGAATCT
The DNA here is from genome assembly GCA_017999915.1 of Spirochaetota bacterium. Taxonomy (NCBI): domain Bacteria; kingdom Pseudomonadati; phylum Spirochaetota; species Spirochaetota bacterium. The sequence goes on along the minus strand of JAGNKX010000014.1, from coordinate 130,768 downwards.
GCCGGCAGGACCATGAACTACCAGGAACGAACGGGGAACGGGATCCTCATTAAAATACTATCCGCCGTGGCGGGCATTATCACGGGCTTCATAATCTGCAGAATAGCCTTCATTTCATTCACCATGCCCGACGCATCCATGGAGCCGAACGTTACCAGGGGGGCCCATGTTTTTGCCCTCAGGCACATCTCACCCGCAAAGGGGGACATAATACTCTTTAAAAATCCCTCCGAGCCGGACCGGGTCCTCCTCCGGAGGGTCGCCGCCGTTGAGGGTGACACGGTGGAGATCCGCGACAAGACCTTCCGCGTGAATAACGGCGCCTACAGCTTCCCCTGGAAGACACGGTCACGGGACACCCGAGTGTTCCCCATGAATTTCTCCTTCCGGGACAATATGCCGGCCCTTAAGGTCGGGAGGAACCGCTACTTCGTCCTGAGCGATGACCTTGACAACGGTTTCGACAGCCGCACTTTCGGCCCCGTGGCGGACGACCTTGTCATCGGCAGGATGATCTACAAGTATTAAACTTGCCGCGATCCTGTCATTTCGATAAATCCAAAAAATCAACCAATCAACCTATTGAGGGCCCGTACCCTGTGATACCAGTAATGTAGTTGACATTCCCGATTCCCCTGCCATACTACCTTCACCATGCGTCGCGCTCTGCAATAAGGGAACCACGAAAAATCAAATATGGATGTTCCCTTGGGGCACTTTCAGGGTAAAAATTAGAATTTTTCAATGTTGCTCTCTTGAAAATTCAAATTTTTAGAGGCGCCCATCAACGCATATCCCGGTCAGAGCATCTTTTCATTTGATATATCAGAGGCATCCCGGTTCAAATCTGTATAGCGCTTTACCGCGCTAATGAGGAGATAGCATTCATGATCAAAGCGGTCATCATGGCCGGCGGCGAAGGAACGAGGCTCAGGCCCCTGACCTGCAACAGGTCCAAGCCGATGGTTCCCATTGTGAACAAGCCGGTCATCGAACATACCATCAATCTTCTAAAGCGGCACGGGATACGGGACATCATCATCAGCCTCTTTTATCTGCCGGAAAACGTGCAGAACTACTTCGGCGACGGATCCGAGTGGAACGTCTCAATGACCTATTCCCTCGAGGAAACGCCCATGGGCACGGCCGGGGGCGTCAAGAAGGCCATCGGTGACAGCACGGACACCGTCGTGGTCCTCTCCGGCGACGGTATCATCGACTTCAATATCTCCGACATCCTGGAATTCCACCGGCGGAAAGAATCTTCCTTCACGATCGTCCTCAAGCGCGTGAGCAAGCCCACGGATTACGGCATCGTGATCGCCGGCGAGGACGGCAGGATCGAGCGGTTCCTGGAAAAGCCCTCATGGAGCGAGGTCTTCAGCGACACCGCCAACACCGGGCTTTACGTGGTGAATCCCGCGGTCATACACGAGCTGGTCCCGCCGGACGCCAAGTTCGATTTTTCCATGGACCTCTTCCCGCTCCTCCATGAGAAAAACATTCCCCTCTACGGGTACATCGCCGACGGGTACTGGTGCGACATCGGCAATCTCACGACCTATTCCGAGGTGCACCGGGACATCCTCGGCGGCCTGGTGAATATCGACCTTCCCGGGAAAAAGATCGCCCCGGACGTCTGGGCGGGAAAGGACATCGAGATACACCCAACCGCGCTCATCAGAGGACCGGTTATCATGGGCGATTTCGTAAAGATCAAGGAGGGGGCCGAAGTGGCCGAATTCTCCGTGATAGGCGACAACTGCGTCATCGAGGAGAACGCGTCGATACGAAAATCGGTCATACTCCACAACACCATCATCGGCCCCACGTGCGAGCTCCGCGGCGCCGTCATCGGGAAGCGATGCGTCCTCGAGCAGCACGTGGCGGTGTACGAGAGCTCCGTCATCAGCGACGACTGCCGCATCGGCGCCGGCGTCGAGATCGCGGCCGGCATCAGGATCTGGCCGGACAAATACATCGAGCCGGGTACCCGCCTCGCCGAGGACATCGTCTGGGGCCAGCGCGAGAAGAAGACCCTCTTTTCAGCCGACGGCATCGTCGGCACCTTCAACGTGAAGATAACGCCCGAATTCGCCTCCAAGCTCGGATCCGCCATCGGAGCCTTTCTCGGCAAGGACGCGAAGATGACCGTGAGCCGCGACACCACGACGGCGGCGCGCCTCATCATGCGGGCCTTCACCGCCGGGCTCCTCTCCATGGGCGTCGATGTCTACGACATGGAAATCGAATCGATGCCGGTGAACCGCTACACAACGCGGTTTTTGAACGCGGACATGGGCGTATACATTCAGATCGCGCCGCTCACGGAGCTGCAGTTCATCCAGATACGCCTCTTCGACAAGCACGGCTTCGACATACCCCTGGGCAGCGAAAAGAAGATCGAGAACATTTTCTTCAGGGGCGATTATCCCCGGAAAGAGGCCTTCGAGACCGGGAAGATCTTCTACCCGAGCCACCACATCGAATCCTACATACACAATACACGGTTCTACGTCACCGAATCATTCCCCGGCGTGAAGCAATGGAAGGTCATCATGGACTGCTTCAACGGCACCGCCGCGCACGTATTCCCGGAGCTCCTCTCGGCCTACGGCTGCGGCACGACGGTCCTGCGGGGGCAGATCAAGGAATTCACAAGGGAGGAGGAGACCAAATCCGACACCCGCAACGCCATCGAGAGCATCGTGCAGATGGCGCGCATGAACGGCGAGATCGGCGTTATCGTGGGTCCCCACAGCAATCATATAACCGTGGCGGACGAGCGCGGACAGATCCTCACGGACGACGACATCATCGCCATCCTCTGCCTCTACCACCTGAAATACCGCGGCGACACGGTCATACACATACCGGTGACCTCGTCAATGACCCTCGACCGTCTGGTGAGCGCCGCCGGCGGGACCGTGACGCGCACCAGCACCACGCTCCGCGCGCCGGAGGGGATCACCGACCTCTTCCGGGGAGGGTCCGGCCGCTATCCCCACCTCGAGCTGCGGTACGACCCGATGATCGTGTTCCTTCTGCTCCTCGACTTTCTCACCCTCGAAAATAAGCCGCTCCACGCGATCAAGGAGTCCCTTCCCAAGGGCAACATCATCCACACCTCCATATACTGCACCGCCGACGAAAAGGCTGCGGTCATGCGCGAGATGACGACGGCCGGGGCTGATAAAAAAATTGAATTGATTGACGGAATCCGCATATGCGAGGAAAATGCCTGGGTGCTGATACTGCCCGATGCGTCGCAGCCGCTGATACACCTCTATGGGGAGGGCGAGACCACGCAGGACCGCGATGCCGTCATGGAGAAGTATTCCCTCAGGATAAAAAGCTACCTGAGCAGCATATGACCGGACCCAAGGGGCCCGTGGACAATAAAATCCGCCGTTACGAGGTTTATCAATGTTTCAGCTCAACGAAAAGCGCCTGATCAAGACCTTCACCGACATGGCGAAAATATCATCGCCGTCGTGGCATGAAGAAAAGATGCGGGCCTATATCATGAACGCGGTGAAAAAGCTCGGCGTGAAGGCACGATCCATTCCCTGCGGCGATTCATACAACCTCCTTTTAACCAAGCCGGGGGACCCGAAGCGCAGGCCGGTCCTCTTTTCGGCCCACATGGACACGGTCACGCCCTGCGATCATGTAAAACCCCGGGTGACGGGGGCCAGGATCACCTCGGACGGCACCACCATTCTGGGAAGCGACGACAAGGCGGCCATCGCCATGTTCCTGGAAAGCCTGCGGTATATGGCGGAAAACGGCATGGCCCACGGCGCCATCGAGGTGCTGATAAGCTGCGCTGAGGAAACGGGGCTTCACGGCATGAAGGGCTTCGACACCTCGGTGCTTAGATCCAAGCACGCCTTCGTATTCGACAGCGACGGGCCCGTCGGCAAGATCGTGCTCCAGGCGCCTTATCATTCCACCATGACCATCACCGTAAAGGGGAAAGCCGCCCATGCCGGCATGGAGCCGGAAAAGGGCATCAACGCCATCAATGTTCTCGCCGATGTCATCACCCGTCTCCCGGCGGGCCGGATCGATCACGAAACCACCGTCAACGTGGGGACCATAGCAGGCGGCCGCGCCACAAACATCGTGCCTGAAAAGGCCCAGTGCGTCCTCGAGGCGCGCTCCCTCAATCTGCGGAAGCTCAACGAGCAGGAACGCGTCATCCGGGCACGGACGAAGGAGGTCACCGCCGGCTACGGCGCAGGCTGCTCCATTGCCAGGACCATGGAGTATTCCGGCTTCTCCATCAGCCCCGATGACGGCATCGCGCAGCTCGCGGCTGCCGCCATGAAGCGCGTCGGGATCCGGCACCAGTTCGAGGTCTCAGGCGGCGGGAGCGATACCAATATCCTCAACAAGGCCGGCATCAGCGCCATAAACCTCTCCGCCGGCATGCGGAAGGTGCACACCACCGCCGAGTTCATCATGATCCGCGATCTGATCAACGGGACGAAAGTGGTGCTGTCGATTATCGATTTGATGTGAATATTTTTTTCTATTTCCCCCTGACAGGGGGTGTGACCGGGAGCCGGTCTTGCAATTTTTGCGAGAGGAAGAGGGTGGCTTCCCTCTTCCTCTCGCGCTCTTCATCACCCCGCCGCCTCAGGTGCCGGCGTTGGCTACGGGCGTAACTCATCGAACCCGCTGCGCGGGGTTCGATTTCAAACAGACGCCCGATAGGTGTCCGCCCTTCGGGCGGACCTTATATGGGCACGTTCTCTGAAATAAATTTCTGCTGAATAGAAGGTAAGACGATCAGGAGGCTCCAACCCCATTCTCCTTAGCCAAAAGAGGAGTTAGGATTAAATTACAACCTCTCCCCGGTCTTGAGGTCCAGCCTGGTTTCCCGGCCCTGGGCGGAAATGACCAGCGCCCTGTCCCGTATCTGCAGCTTTCCCTCGTTGGCCACCTGCTTTCTCCAGATGACCGGCCCGTCCACGGAGGCGCAGAACACATATTCGCCGGATGCGACATAGATCCTGTCACCCTGTTTGACCGGCTCCTCCGCAAGGGAGCCCTGCCACTCGACCTTGCCGTTCTGAATGAAATACACCTCGAAGCGGGTTATGAGGAGCCTTCCGTTGGGCCGCGGCTCCTCCTTTTCCTCCTCGACGGCTTTGCTGATCTCCCTGATGACCTCGGCCGACTTCGGCTTTATGTCGATGATCTCGCGGTTGTCCTTCTCAAAGTCACTGGCGGCGAATCTCTCGATATTTTTTTTGCTCACCGTCAGTTCCTTGCCGGCCTTTTTGATCAGGGCTTCCTTCGCGGCTTCGCCGCCCTTTGCCGATTCGGATTTCATTATTTTCCGCACGATCTTCTCTGCCTTATCAACGTCTTCCTTGGTTATGACGACCTTTTCTTCCTTGTTCAGGTCCGGGGCAATGCTCAGGACCTCGGGCATGCTTTCCTCCAGCTCCTTCACCCTCTTCGCCACTTTCACGGACCCTTCAAACACCTTGATGCGGGAGGTGCCGGTGGAGTCTGTTTCAACGGTAAATTGCGTGCCGCGCACGCCGGCGACCGCCGTCGGGGTCTTCACCATGAACGATTCGGACTTGATGAGCTTTTTCGGCTTGCAGAGCATCTTGCCGGAACTCAGGTCAATGGCGGTGTTTTCCATGCCGCCCTGCCTGATCAGGGTCGCCAGGACGACCTTCGTCTTTTGTTTGACCCTGATGAGGGATTGACCGATCTTTATGTCGCAGAAGGAATCAGTTCCCGTCTGGATAACATCTTTCTCTTGAATGACATCTCCTATCTGAACCGCCGCGCTGTTCTTCATCACATCGCCGATCATGAAGGTGACCATGGCGTATTCATCTACCCGTTCCCTGGTGCAGCCCCATGACAGAGCCGCGAGGGCAACCGCCAGAGCGATTGTTTTTTTCATAAGAACTCCTCCTTTTTGAAACCGTGAATGATGTGCCCGTATTATGTTTATTTTATCCCCCGGCACATCCCCGGGGAGTGGCACCGTCGTTCCACGCATTTCTGATTATTATACCAACTGTGAGGGGGATAATGCAAGAAAAATAATAAAAATCGAGGTCAAGGACGCCTCGAAATGTCAAATTTGAACGCACCCCTTCGGAAATCCCGGGGCTTAGCCGCGGCTATGGGGACATATGGAACATAATGCGCCAGCCCCTTCCACAGCAGAAAGAAAAATAATTGCATGAAAACAGCGACCGGTGCAAAGTGCGATCCATGTTGCAAAGAGTAGTGACATTCATGATTATCGGTGACGCCCTGGGATCGGCCGTTGAGGGCATGTCAAAGGGCCACATACGCTCCCATTTCAAGACCATCAATGACTATATCGATCCCGAAAAGGCCCTTAAAAACAAGATCGACCAGTGGCGCAAGCCGGGCCTCTACTCATCGATCTCCCAGCTTGCCCTCATCATGGCGCTGTCCATCCCGCGCCGAGGCTCCTGCGCCGATAGCTTCCAGCGAGCAGTCGCCTCCTCTCCCGGGGTCGCAGGGTCGGATTACGGCATCTTCCGCTATGCCGGCGCCGTGGAACGGAATTTCATTGCCCGGATGCTGGATCCGGCAGCCCCCCGGCAGGCAAGCGAGCAGCCCTGCGCGCGGATCATCCCGATAATCTCGGCTCTCAGCTTCAGGAGTTCCGGTTCCATTGACCACATCCTGGATGTCATTTCGGCCGTGCGCCTTTTCACAATTGACCTGTCCACGGTCGCGGCAGCCCTGGTTTACTCAACACTTCTCAGGATACTGAAGGCCGGCGGAGGCCCTGCGGCAGATCCCATTACATCTTCAATTGAAGCAGCCCACCGCATCCTGGACACCATTGAGAACGATTCAGCGGCCGTGTTCGCCCGGGCCGTGAATCCCGGCTCCCTGACGAAGGAGCTGCAATCCCTCATGGACATCCTCTCCGAAACCGCATCCGCGGACACGCTCCAGGCGGCTGAGGATATCATCGTCTCCGGCGTCAACCGGAGCCTGAAGACACCGGTTACCCGCGCGACGATCAATCACCCGTCGGCTCTCTTGCCCTACGCCCTTGCGCTGACTTTTCTGACGCCTGCCCCACCGATACCCCTTGGCGCAGCCGTGTCCGAGGGGGGCTCGACCGCGGCCCTTGCCGCTATGACCGGCGCCATCGGCGCGTGCCTCCATGACGCAGCGCCTGAGCCTGACACCCTCGTCACCAATCTCGTGAACAGGAAAAAGATCCTGGCCCTGGTCGATTCGCTGAACGGCGCAACCGGCGCGCCCCATGACCTGGAACAATTCATGGCCCAGGAAGCGACCCTGACCGCAAAGGAGCTGGAAGAGCTCAATGCCCGCCTCAAGCACAGCCATAAAAAGCCGAAAAAAGCACCCCTGACACAGGCTGATAAAGAAAAGAAGCTGACCAGCCACGCGGTGGAAAGCTGGACCAAGTACGACAAGGCGCGGTGGCGGAAAGAACGACGCCGCAATGATAAAAACGACAATCCATGAAAAATATTTGACAAATTGCCGATTACTATTACCTTACAATTAACTATGGAAAGGCGGTGATCACGCCACTAATCATGGAGGAACCCCAATGAGACATATAATTCGTAAAATCCTGGTCTTCGCGGCTGTCATCGCGTTTCTCATGCCGGTGACGTCCTCCTCGTCCAAAGAAAAAGCCATGTTGATGATTGATATCAAACAGTTGAGCAGATACGACGAGAACCGCGTCATGTACCAGCAATTTGAAAAAATCCATGATGAGAACTCCAATGAGTATGAGTACACCGACAACTCATTCGCGGCCCTGATGGTCATCAAGGACAAGAAAGTGTTGTTCATCGAGGACGGATACGACAACCCGGAAGAAGTCAGGAACAACAGGCTCACCCATGAGCTCGGAAAACAGGCCATCCCCGATCTGTGGGTCAATAAAATCTCCGGCAGCCCGAATTTCATCATTATAACAGATCGAAAAATTGAGCTGCAGAAGAGCTCCTCAAAGGACTATGTAAGCGCCAACTACAAGGATTTCTACCTCAATGTGAGGGACAAGGTCCTGAAAAAACACGTGGCGATCTTCCTTTCATTGATAGTGAACAGAAAGGAGGCGGAAATCAGCATTTCCCGCGAAAGGATATCGAGAAAGATATCGGACACCGGTCCCGTTAAATATCTGACGCGCGTCACGGGCAGGACTCCCGACGGCGGAACCATATATTCCGCGGAGGACGCCAATGGCGATGGCATTACCGAAACCTTTACAGTCGATTGCAACGATGGTTTTGAATGGGGCTTCAATTCGGGGCCGAACCTGGTCTGCATCATAAACAACTCGCAGAAGGACGTGGAAAAAATAATCGGCAGGATCGCCTACCTTGCCTATAACGGTTCTCCCGAGGAAGAGCAGATAATCAAGAAGACCTTCCCCACGCCGGAAAAGGTCAAAGCCATGATCGACGAGCTCTACAATATCGACGGGGATACGGCCAGGCTCCTGAAAAGCAACAACATCAATCTCGAGGATGCCGTGGATAAGGCTTCAAAAACCGAAGTGAAGAGCGATACGAAATCAGAAACGAAGTGACAGGCGATTAAGGGATTACGGCAATCATAAAAAAAGCGGCATTGAATGCCGCCTTTTCATTTTCCACTGCAATTATTTTATTTCCAGTTTCGCAGCAAATGCAACTGGGTCAGGTTCTGCTTGTAGGGCAGAAAATCCAGGGGATTCAGGGGAATGTCATTGTACCTTATCTCAAAATGAAGATGGTTGCCCGTCGAGATTCCGGTGCTGCCCACCATTCCTATGACCTGGCCTTTTTTAATAACGTCACCCGCCTTGACGAACATTTCCGCGCAGTGGGCGTATTTCGTTATAAAATTATCCCTGTGCTCCATGGTGACGGTCTTGCCGAAGCCGCCCTCATAACGGGCCGCCAGGACCCTGCCGTCCATGACGGCGACGATCGGCGTTCCATTGGTGGCCGGCATGTCAGTGCCGGTGTGCAGCCTGCCGTTTCTAATCCCGAACGTAGATGAGATAATCTCAACCTGTGTCAGCGGCCAGATAAAATCGCTCTTCTGGCTGATCAGGCTGTCGCGCTTCACTCCCTGCGCCTCCAGTTCCTGGATATATTTCTCCGAATAGGGTATGAAAACGAACTGGCCCCAGGTTATTGAGGTTCCATTAATTTCCTGGAATTCCTTCAATGTAATATAGAATTTGCTGATATACGAATTGAGTTTGGGCTGCGAATCCACCGTAGTCCAGATGCCTAGACGGCCCTTGTACTCCTGAACATACTGATTATCAACCCGGATTACTTCCTCAGCAAAGGAAGCGCCACAGAAAAAAAATAAAAATATGGCTGTCCCGATTATGCTTCTCATTACCGCGTCCACTCCTTGTGGTTTTTCTATGTATTTTGAAATTGATCCGAAGACAATTTTCACGAAGATTTTATTATTAATTAACACTTATTATATTTGTCAATAAAAAAATGGGATATTGCCCGGTATAATAATCGCATAACAAGTGACTGCTTTCATTAATCCCGTTGTTTTGTATACAATATTGGTAAATTATTCAATTTTTATGAAAAATATTTTTTTTATGTCCCCCAATACCTCTCTCAGGACCATTCTTTGGAAGGCATTATCTGATGATGTTGTCGATGAAGTTCAGGGTATAACTGCTTTTCACATGCTGCCGCCTCAGGCAGAAATTATCCCTTGTGATGATATTGGAACCGTAATCCGTTGAAAACGCCCGGCGATACCCGGATTTTGACGTCATATCGATAATGGACAGATCATATTTACCATAGGGATAGGCATAGAGATCGATCGTCTTCTTCATATAAAGCTCCATGATCTTTTTTGAAAGATAGAGCTCCTCATAAAGCCGTTTCTGAGCTTCCGGATCATTCTTCTTTTTAGAAAGCTGGGTCAGATCGCAGTGAGTGATGGAATGGGCCTGGATATCGATTCCCTGCCGGTCCATGGCCCGCAGCTTGTTCCAGGTGAGATTCTTCGTCGATTTTTGTTTAACGTTATCGGTATACACGAACAGGGTGACCGGATATCCGAATTCACGCACCAGGGGAAGCAGCTTGGTATACATCGATCCGTATCCGTCGTCAAAGGTGATGGCGATCACCCGCTCCCGGTACGGCGCCGGGTGCTCGAGCTTGTGGATGAGTTCACGCAGCGGAATGACCCGTATGCCGCGGTCCCTGATCAGCTGAAAATGCTCTCTCAGGGTGTCGGCATCGATCGAAAAGGCGCCCTTGCCGTCGATATTATGATAGAGCAGTATCGGTATGATCAGCAGGCGCGATCGCATCTCCCTGTCCTTGTGGAGCCACGCCATCCTCCCCCTGGAAAATTCATTGTAGTCATTTATATAAAAGAAGAGTGCCGCGCCCAAGGAGAGGGCCATGGAGACTATGAGAATATAGATGCTCTTCATGCCTGGTGCCCCGGTTTCAATACCCATTACAGAATCTGACGGCGGCAGAGCAGCGCCACCATAGTATTGTATCGTACAACAAGGCTCTTTCAATCAAGGAATTATTTTTATGACTTTACAATTCAATGGGGTATGGTATGATATTTCCATTCAGACAACGGACTGCAAGGCGCTGAATTCCATACCGGGCCATGACAACGGGGAAACTGCGATGATAAAATTTACAAAAATGCACGGGACTGGCAACGATTACGTCATCATTGACGGGAGGAAGCTGAAAACCGCCTCATACGGCAAGCTCGCCAGGGCCATGAGCGACAGGCATTATGGCGTCGGCTCCGACGGCATTCTGGTTCTTCTCGAATCCAAAACGGCCGATTTCCGCATGAGGATGTTCAATCCGGACGGAAGCGAAGCCGAAATGTGCGGCAACGGGATCCGCTGCTTTGCCAGGTATCTCTATGATAACCGGATAACAAATAAAAAGGAGCTCCGGATCGAGACCGCGGCGGGCACGAAGAGCCTGGAGCTCGTGGTTAAGAACAAGCATGTGACGAGCATCACCGTCACCATGGGCGAGCCCATATTGCGGCGCGACCGGATCCCGATGATCGGCAACCAGGGCATGGTGGTGGGCGAGTCGCTGCAAATGGAAGACGGGTCCCGCTTCACCATTACGGCCGTCTCAATGGGCAATCCCCACGCCGTCATCTTCGTGGAGGAGATAGATAAGTTCCCCGTCGACAAATACGGCCCCCTTGTAGAGCACCACAGGCTCTTCCCCAACAGGACCAATGTCGAATTCATCAAGGTGCTCAATCGTAACGAGGTGGTGCAGCGGACCTGGGAGCGTGGAACCGGCGAGACCCTATCCTGCGGAACCGGCGCGTCCGCGGTCACGGCCGCCTGTGTTCTCAACAAGCTGACGGAGAGAAAAATCCTGATACACCTGAGGGGTGGCGATCTAAGAACCGAATGGAGGGAAGACGACAACACGATCTATCTTTCCGGGCCCGCAGTGGAGGTTTTTAAGGGTGAGTGGCCCGGTTAAAGCTCCCAGAGAGCGGTGCCGGAAACTCCCTTTTCCAGCACCAGGACCGTCTTGATCGACGGTATGTTCTCGGTTATGGTCTTTTCCAGGGCCCGCTTGAACAGGCTCTCTGAATTCCGTATGACCGTCGCGGCGGACCGCAGCTCGGCGGGCTCCAGGTCAATGACGCACACCGTGCCGCCTTTCCCGGCAGGTCCATGGATCCAGACTTTCCTCACAAAAAGGTTGGCGGGCACCGCCATGGCGGTGTTGTCATAGAGAGACCCCTTCGCGACGATCTCAAAAAGAAGCTTAGCCGTCTTTTCATCGTTGTTGTAAACGGGAATGGCGCGCTTCTCGCGAAAGATTGTTGCCCCGTCTAGGGCTGGGAGATACACCGATATATTCTTTTCCTGCGCCATGGACGGCAGTTCCGGGAATATGTCGACGATGTTCTTATCCGTATGGAGGCAGTACATCAGGTAGTCGGCGATGAAAATCCCGGTGAAGAGAAGGATGAGGCGGCGGTTCCTTTCCTTTCCGGCGGGATAATCGATAAATTCAGTCCGCACCATGGTAACCGCCGCAGCGATCCTTCTCTTTATCCGCACATCATAGAAGGCGCGTATTCTTTCCGCCAGGGCCCGGACCATGCGCTTAATGTTGTTCTTCGTGCTGTTCATGTCAAATTTCATATGCGGCACCGCGATTGAGGTACATTAGGAAATGGCCTTCGTAGAATCAAGGATTTTTTTCGGCGCCGCCGATTAAATGGATGCAGGTTTGGGGACGCTCTCCACGGGGATCCGTCGTCAATTGACCTTGATCAGGCTGTTGTACTTCTTGATGAAAAGCTCGACACCCTTGCTTATGCCCTCCGCCACGCTTTCCCGGTGGGCATCCTTTTTCAGATACTGCGACTCTTTTTTATTGGAGATATACCCTATTTCAACCAGGGCCGCCGGCATCAACACGCCCCGGAGGACGAAAAAATCGGCCTTCTTGACCCCCCGGGAAGCGAAAGCCCTGTTTATCTTCGCCATCCCCTCCTGTATCGACCCGGCAAGGGCCGAGCTTTCCTTCTGTATCTGCGTGGTGATCATCATCGCCTCTATATAATCCGCGTCATCGCGGCTCCCCCGCTTCTTTGGCGTATTCTCAAGGACGACGACATTATTCTCCAGTGCGGCCGTGTTGCGCGCCTCTTCATTGGTCGGATTCTGCGAGAGAAAATAGGTTTCATACCCGGATATGCGCGCCGACAGGGAGGCATTGACGTGTACGCTGACGAAGAGTCCATTCTCGTTCTTTTTCAGCAGGCGGTTGGCTATCTCCGTCCGCAGGGCAAGCTCGATGAAGCGGTCATCCCCGCGCGTCATGTACACCCGTATTTCCGGAAGCTTTGCCTTTAATTTTTTCTCAAGGTAGCGCGACACCTTCAGGGTGATATCCTTCTCCCTGAGGCCGCCCCGTCCGAGCGCTCCCGGGTCTTTCCCGCCGTGTCCCGGATCGATGACGATGAAACTTATCCGGTCCCTTGCACCGGGCCGCTGCGTATCCTTCTTGCGGTCCGGGACCTTCTCCTCTCCGGTCCCCAGTTCCAACTCCAGCGCTCCCCCCTTTCGAAGGGTCCGCATGTCCGGATTGAGGGCCAGCAGGATGCGCTCACCCCCGTCAAGGGGAATCAGCACTCTTCCTCCGATACGCCGAACCGCCATGGATGACTTGTACAGGCTGCCGTCCACGAGCATTACCGCCAGGCCGACCCCATACACCGCGGTGTGATTCTTGCGGTACAGCCTTCCCTTCTGGGATATCATGTCAAAGGAATGATCGAGGCCGGCGCGGGAAATCAATTCATCGAGGGGCAGGTAGTCGCCGCCGTCGGCACGGATTATGCTCATGCTTTCGGATGAGGCGGATGCCGGTAGTGCCATAAACAAAAGAAGCGAAATGATAAAACAGGTTCTGAGCCTTTTTTTCACGATAGTACCGTGCGTATGTCCTGACATATTCTATGCCGCCGAGCATATAGAAGAGGACAACCAAGAATATGGAAATGTGTTTAACCGGAATTTTCCCATCAAATGGTTGATTATAACTGCAAAAATAGCGCCAGTCGTCAAGATAATTTCTACGAAGCAAGTCCATTATTCTCCGGGGTATTCCTATCCAATCCCGCCCCGGTTCAATAAAATAACCGCCGGTTGAAGAAAATACTTGAAAAATGGAATGCCTGTAACTCTGATGAACAACAATCAATAGGATATAGCGTGATCGTGCCATGAAAACCAGCACACAATTTTTCGGCCTCATTACGGCCGCCATTATCGCCATCGCCGGCCTCTCCTGCTCGAATAGCGGGGACGCCATAACCAAGGACACCTACGGCATCATTCTCAAGGGATACACGGCCATGAGGATCGATCCGATGATTTTTTCCGGCATCGTTACGGAGTTGAACAAGGGCACCTCGGTGCAGGTGCTGGAAAAATCCAGGGAGCAGAGCTGGGTCGGAAAGACAAGCGGCTACTGGTACAAGGTATCGACCAAGGAAGGACTCACGGGCTGGGTCTTCGGGCCGAATATATCCATCTACTCGTCGAAGTCGAAGGATTCGATGAACCGCGTCGTTTCCAGCTTCATGAACGCCGAACACGCCCAGATAAAGCAGTATCTCATGGGCAAGTGGTGGAGCACCAACGAATTCGGCGATTTTACCGACCATTGCCTCGAGCTGTACGAGAGCGAAAAGTACAAATCCTACATGAAGGGAAACGAGGAAAAGCCGATCGTGGGCGCATACAAGCTTGACTTCAACAAGAATGAGATCGTCTTTTCCAACGGCACCTCGTTCAAGCACAACCTGAGCATAGCCAAGCGCGGCAACGACTACATTATAAAGAAAAGCATGAAGGACTTCGAGCTGCGCTTCACCAAGATTTCAATAGAGACCAGCCCCGAACCAGAGATCAAGGCAACAGGAAAGAAGAAACCTGCCGGCACGGGCGATGTCAACAAGACTCAATAAATACCTGTCGCAATCAGGCCTGGGATCGCGCCGCTCGGTGGAGGAGCTCATATCCTCCGGCCGCGTATCCATCAACGGGAAGAAGGTCACCGCCCTGGGGACCCTCGTGGAGCCGGGCGACCGGGTGGCCCTCGACGGCTCGCCGGTGGAGCCGCGCACCGGGCATCACTATCTCATCCTGCACAAGCCCCGAGGATACGTCACCACCGTCAGCGACGACCGCGGCCGCCTCACCGTCATGGACCTGATCCCTGAAAAATACCGCCGCGCCGGCGTGTTCCCCGTGGGTAGGCTCGACCGCGACACCTCGGGCCTCCTGCTCTTCACCAATGACGGCGATCTCGCTTACAGGCTGAACAAGCCTCAGTTTCATGTAACGAAGGAATACGAGGTAGTGCTGGACAGGCCCCTCGAGGAAGCCGACAGGGCGGTCATAGCCCGGGGCGTATACATTCATCAGCTTGAGATAAAAACCGGACCGGCCCGTGTGGAGTGCGTCGATGAAGCCCGCCTGCGTGTCAGGGTCGTACTGACTGAGGGGAAAAACCGGCAGATACGGTATACCTTCCTGAACCTCGGGTACAAGGTGAAGAGCCTCGAGCGGACCGCCTATGGCATGCTATCGCTGCGCCGCCTCAAGAAAGGGGCCCACAGGACCCTGACCGAAACGGAGATACGAAATCTGAAAAAAGCGGCCGCCATGAAGTAACCGCCGGCCCGTGAAGAGGCCGGTTACGGCTTTTTCCGCGTTGCCAGATACTGGCCGGCCCGTTCCACGGTGTCAAAAATCTTAAAAAACATTCCCACCTTGGCTATATCGAAGAGCTGAAGGATTTTCGCGCTGCTGCAGACCACGACCATCTCATTATCATACTCCTTGATCTTGCGGCTGATGTTGATCAGGGAGCTGAGCCCGGTCGAATCAATATAATAGAGATTATCCAGGTTAAGTATAATGTCAGGATACTTTATTTTCTCCAGGTTCTGATTGATAATCTCCGACAGCCGGGGGGTTTTGACAAAGTCAATTTCCTCGATCTTGATCGAAATTATTGCGTAGGTATCATATGCTGTTACATCGATCATGTGTTATACCAAGTTATAGAGCATAAAAGGTTCCACGTCGTTCCTTCCCCGGCCGGATAAAGGGCCTTCCCGGTTCCGACAATACGTTTAAACCGTTTCTTCCTTGATTGGGATTGAAAACGAAATAATCAATATATTCATAACTAATCAAGAAAAAAACTGCCTCGTAAAAATTTATCTGCATTTATTGACAGATCACGCCATGCCCCGGGTCCTCCGCCTTAAAATATTTTCTTATGCAAATGGTTGCTAATGTCGAATTTTAATAAGGATGGTACATTCAGACCGTGATACCTTTTGGGGGCCGGTCGCGCGCCATGAAAACGAAACTATCATACAGGATCCGGACATGCAAAATATCGACTTCTATGAAAGAAAAAATATACGGATAGCCCCTCCGCAATTCACCGATACCTACGACCCTGAATACCTGCCCCGAATGGCCCAGAACACGCCGCGTGAAATGGAGAGGGTCAGAAAGAAAGCCAGCAGGATATTCTTCCTGATAACGTCCCTCTGCATCATATCATTCACGGCGGGAATTGTCATCGGGATAAAGTTTGTCGGCGGCGCCCAGCGCGATCTTGTCGATAAAAAGACATACAATGCCGTTGCCGACATCGGCAAGAGTCTCCCGCTCTTCAGCAAGGAAAAGCCCGCTGAATCGGTTTCCCAGGAGAATCTTTTCCCTAAGAAAAGCTACCCCTATGCCATCAGGCTCACCAGCGAGTACGACCATGATATGTCCCAAAAAATCGCCGGCTTTTTAAGCCGCCGCGGCCATACGGTCATTCTATCAAAAAATAACGCCCGCTACCGCATCTTCGTCGGCCCCTACAAGAACAGCGCCGACGCCGAAGAGGCATTGAAAAAAATTGCCACCTACCAGAAATATTCGCTTGCGGAAAATACACGGATTATAAAAAGGTAACATCACCGAACGGAAACAGGCGGTTGTGCTTCCGTATGCGGGGCCCCGCATCGGCAGGGTCCGCCGCGTCCACGGCGGTCGGTAGGCATTGTCATACGCAAAAGAAAGGGCCATGCCTTTTCGGCATTTGATCGCCGGAGGACCGGGGCGTCCGCAGGGCCCTGAAGCCGCATCACAACATGAAGGTATGGTCATTGAAAGAAAACGCCGCTATACGGGATGCCACATCGAACGATATCGATTCGATCCACGAGATGATAACTTCTTATTCGGCGGAGGGCATTCTTCTCTCGAGAACCCTCGATGACATCTCCCGCACCCTCGATAATTTCCTGGTCGCCGAAATCGGCGGGTCCGCGGTCGGCGTGATAACATTCTTCGACTACGGCGACCATTTGAAGGAAGTCCGCTCCCTGGCGGTAAACAAAGGCTACCTCCGCAGGGGCATCGGTTCGCAGCTGCTGAAAGCGCTCATCACGCGGATCAGGGCGACCAACACGCCGCGGATTTTCGTCCTGACCTATACGCCGGCGTTCTTCGAGAAAAACGGCTTCTCCGTGATCAACATGGACACGCTGCCCGAAAAGATCTGGAAGGACTGCATGTACTGCGACAGGCAGGACAACTGCACCGAAACCGCCCTGGAATTCACGTCATGGTAACGCCGTCAGTCGTTCCGGCCAACGACTCGGAACCCGTCCATGAGGGTCCTCATGCGCTTCTCCAGGCCTGGATATGCCTTTCCCGATGAAATGAGCCTCACGTAATGGCTGTAGGTCCCGTTGAGAAAAACGCCCTCGATCCCGGCGTACCGCGGCTCCCCGCCGTTCCTGAATGAGCAGATGAACCGTTTACCGTCCTGCGCCAGCACCTCGCGGGTGAGGCCTTCATACCCGATGTTACCTTTCCATTTTTCAATGGCTTCGGAAAGATTCTTATAGGGAACCGCAAACTTCTCAGTGTCAACGGCCACCAGCATTTCATAGGCCGCCTCGCCGCGGCCATCGCCGGCCCCGGCCGGAAGAATGCCGAGGAGAATCCCGGAATAGCGGTAATCCAGGCCGGCGCGGTCGACCTTGCGGATGACCTCGACCGGTCCGGGCGCCCTGAGAGAATAGCGCATCAGGTCATTGATGATTTCAATCCCTTCATCCGTCTGGAAGAACATGAGAGACGCTGACTCGTTCATCCTGTCGAAACGATTGCCGTTGCGCTTCCTCAGGGCCATGACAAGCTCCGCGGCTTTTACCTGGGCCCGGTAAATCCTGTTGTTATCGTTCGGGAGGGCGCAGATGGACTTGAGAACGGACAGGCCCTCAATGGGACGGTGCTCCTTGATAAGCTCGGCGCCGTATTCGAGGTAATAATCGATACCGCGGGGTGATACCGCCTTATAGCGGTATTTCTTCACGGTGGTAAGGCGTATTTTCCCGGCCTGATCGATGAAGTAGGTGTTGCCTTCACGGTCCCTGAAATATTTCCAGTCGGGCATCTGTCCCATGAAGGTCAGTGAAACGGCAAAAATGAGCGGGAGAACCCATGTTAGTCGACTGCCCATACTCAGAGTAGCACGAAGAGTATTATTCCGAGCAGGATGACCAGCCCTACGATGGCGGAAATGATATACACCAGGCGGCTGTCAAAGCCGGACGGTTCCTCGGCGAATTCATCCAGGGGCTGATCTAGCATGATCTTGACGTTCTCTTCCTCGATGATCTTCGTCAGCACGCCCTTGGCGACAAGGGCATAGAGAATATATCCCTTCTTTTCCAGCGGAACCTTCGCCTTCACCCTTCCGGTGATGGACGTACGGGCCCCTTCTGCATCGTAGGCGTTCAGGAGCTTCAATATCTTGTCAGTGACAACGTCTTTGCCCGTCAGAAGGACCCTTATCTTGTCACCTGAAATAAGGTCGCTGACATTTTTCCCCTTTACCGGCGAGAGCACGGCGGCCCCTTCGATCACGTATTTCGCTTCCCTTTCGATCGCCTTGATCCGCTCATCCTCAGGCCCGGCGGGGATCTGAGCGCCGGGTTGCCCTTCCGATCCGGGCATATCGATCCTTACACCCGCCGTCTCAAGGGCGAGTGAACTGGTTGCCTCCATCTCGATCTGGCACTTCACCGAGGCCGCGTTGAAGGATTTGCCGATGATCTCGGTGATGGTTCTCGTCAAATCGTCGAGGTTATGCTCCTGCACGTCGGGAAAAACGTCATACCCCACGAACGAATCTATGAGGAAATAGGCGAAGTTCTGCGAATCCACAATGTCGCTGCTGTCCTTGAAAGCCTGGAGATCGTTGTAGAGGGTTCTCCAGTCGTCGAATATTCTCGTCTTCTCGAAAAGAACGGGCCGCGACGATATGATTGGCGTTACATTGGCTATGTATTCCTGGATATAATTGAAAAAGGCGAGAAAAAAACCCGAGGTGCCCTTGGTATCCACCAGAAACTTCCCTTTGACGACCATGACATCAAGGTACTGCCCCGAGGCCATTTCCTTGGCCTTGAGGATATCGCCCTTCGTGTACTTCATTGCGATGTCGACCTGTTTTGTCTTATCACCCAGTGAATCGAATTCTTCAGTCATGTCCCTATTCCTGATATCCCGATAAGTATTTTTCTATGACCTCATAGCGCTTCTGCGGACTCATGTTGAGTATCTTCCTGACCCCCTGGACCATTCTCACTTTATACTTGAGGGCCGTTTCAATGGCATAGATGCCGTTTTTTTTCAGGCTGTCCGTTATCACCACCTTGTCGGCGGGTATGTTCAAATCAAGCATCGGCCCCAGGATGGCAATCAGGTTTTCCGGCACGATATATTTCAAAAACACCTTAGGTGCGCCGATCTCAAGCCTCCGAAGTGCCCGGTAGTGTGCGTATCTATCCTGCGCAAGGGCCTCGAAATTCTTAGGATTTCCCGTCAGCTGGAGAATGACCGAATCATCGTCCTCTGACATGAGAACCCGGATATAGGTATAGCTCGATTTATACGAGGATAGGAGGCCGTAGAGGGTGTCATCTTTTGTCCTGGTAACATTTTTTGCCGATGGTTTCATGGCCGCCGCGATTTCCTTCCCCGCCCGGACTCGTTCAGCACCGGCGGACTATACGGGAAAAAAAGCATCATTCTTCACTTTCTTGACGGCCCGCATGGCGTCAAGGTCTTCCATTGTTTTCATCACCTGCTCCCGTGTTTGTCCCGTAAACTTGACGATATCATCCACGGTGATCGACTTGTTCACCCTCAGGAATTCCACAACGTCACGCTCACGGTCCGAGAGGGGACCGATAAAGAAGACATTATTCTGGCAGATGTTTTCGGTAATTACAACAATTTTTTTATTTTTATAATTGGAATAGGAGCGAAACACCAGGTCGATATTCGTCTCCGCGATCTCCGATATGTTCTTAAGCTTTATGTAGAACGCCCGCGGCAATGACTTCGAATCAAGGATCAGCTTCACGATCATCTCGTCTATGAACGACGAATCGATGACCTTGATCCCGCTGAAATCAAGGACCACCGTCTCCCCCCCATCGACATGCTCAACCACACCCTTGACGGAATTGTACATACGCCTTCCCAAGGGCCGCGTGATCAGGTCCGGCGTCTTTATCTTCAGTTCTTCCGCTTTTTTTTGAATATTGATGACCATGGTCCCTTCTTATCCCATTAATGATATTGAAATCTGTGTTCCGTCAAAGGGACTCAGATCATTTTTTTGAAAGATAAAGGACGCGCCGGCGCTTTTCTTGTGGTACAGCGTCGATACGGAGGCGTTGCCCGATCTGATGAAGATGGAACCCTTCAGCTTCTCCACGATGGCATTAACCTGGCAGAGACCGTACCCGAATTCCCTCTTGCTTGACAGGGGCGTCGTGAGCGCCATCTCGATGAGGTGGGCCGGCGACTCATACCTGATCTCGCTTGATTCAAAGCTTTTCTGTATCCCTATGCCGGAATCCCCGATTGAAAGCCTCACGATGTTTTCCTTGCCTATGGTATAGGTCTGCATGGCAAGGTATCCCGAATCGAGGCTGTGCTCGTAGATGTTCTGGCATATCTCGGATATGACGGTGACAAAATAATCGATAATGCGGTCCGTGAGCCAGTACTTGAGGATATGGGCGGCGCGCTTCCTGAACACGCCCACGATGGCCGTAATGACGCGGACGCTTTCGCGCTCCTTGTTGGGAATCTCGGTTATTTCCAGTATGCGGTTGCTGAAGGAGCTTCGCTTGAGGAGCATTTTCTCGTTGAGCCGCTCGGGCACGTCGAACACGCCGGTCTCGAAGAAATCCATCCGGTGCAGGTACTGGTGAATGTTGATGGGGATGCCGGTGAGCCTGAGCCTGTTGCCGCTTTTCCGCAGATAGTTCCTTCCCATCAGCAGCAGCGATAGCATCGAATATGGCTCGATAAAGGAGATCCGCGACAGGTCCAGTTCCCTGGCGTCCTTCAGTATTTTCTCCTGCAGGTCGATCAGGTACTCGAACTCATATTGGTCCTTGCAACGGTTCGGCACGACTATTACATTGTTTGTCATAGGCACCAGCGCGTTATTGTCGGGCCGGCGGGCATGCATTTTCCCGCGGACCTGAGGCTACTCGCCCTCTTCTATGATCGGAACAATGTATCGATACCTGTATTATTTCTTTTTGTCACCGCTGAAACGCCTGTCTCATGAGACAAAACGCGGCGCTGCCGCCGCGTTATAAAATACAATGGCCAGGTAGAATGACCCGGCCATTGGGAGATGCGAATTTCTCTGCTGGGAAGATATTAGTACATCCCGCCCATGCCGCCCATACCGCCTCCCGGAGGCATCATCGGCGCCTTCTCTTCCGCTTTATCGGTAATGAGAACCTCGGTGGTGCAGAGCATGCCGGCCACGGAGGCGGCGTTCTGCAGGGCCGACCTGACGACCTTCGCCGGATCGATAATCCCGGCCTTGATCATGTCCACCCACTCGAGCTTGTTAGCGTCAAAGCTAATATTCTCTTTCTCGCCTTTCGCCTTCTCGACGATGACGGAGCCTTCCAGGCCCGCGTTGCACGCGATCATCCTCATCGGGTCCTCGATGGCCTTGGCGATGATGTTCGCGCCAATTTTTTCATCGCCGCCGAGCTTGTCCGCAACGGCCTTGACGGCTTTCTGCGAGTTGATAAGAGTCTTTCCGCCGCCCGCCACGATTCCTTCTTCCACCGCCGCGCGGGTCGCCTCGAGGGCGTCCTCGACGCGGGCTTTCTTTTCCTTCAGCTCTATCTCGGTGGCTGCACCGACATTGATGACGGCGACGCCGCCGGCCAGCTTCGCCTTCCGCTCCTGGAGCTTCTCGATATCATAATCGGAGGTTGAATCCTCGATCTGCTTCTGTATCTGGGTGATGCGGCCCTTAACGTCCTTCTGGGAACCGGCGCCTTCGATGATCGTGGTGTTTTCCTTGTCCACGATGACCTTCTTGGCGCGTCCCAGCATCTGCATGGTGGCGTTCTCGAGCTTCATGCCGAGCTCCTCGGAGATCACCTGTCCGCCGGTGAGGATCGCGATGTCCTCGAGCATGGCCTTGCGCCTGTCGCCGAAGCCGGGGGCCTTGACGGCCACGCAGGATATGGTCTTCCGGAGGGTGTTGACCACGATAGTGGCCAGGGCCTCGCCCTCGACCTCTTCCGCTATAATGAGGAGCGGCCTTCCGGCCTGGGCGACCTTCTCGAGAATGGGGAGAAGGTCCTTCATGGTCGATATCTTCTTGTCATGGATGAGGATGTAGGCGTCGTCGACCACTGATTCCATGGTCTCGGGATTGGTCGCCATGTAGGGAGAAAGATAGCCGCGGTCAAACTGCATACCCTCGACCACTTCCAGGTGCGTCTCGATCGATTTCGCTTCCTCGACGGTGATGACGCCGTCGCGGCCGACCTTGTCCATGGCGTCAGCTATGAGGTTGCCGATCTCTTCGTCATTGTTCGCGGAAATCGATGCCACCTGGGCTATCTCTTTCTTATCGACGATCTCGCGGGACACCGATGCGATGTGGGCGACGGCGGCCTCAACGGCCTTGTCGATGCCGCGCTTCAGGTCCATCGGGTTCGCGCCGGCCGTGACGTTTTTCAAGCTTTCCTTGTATATGGCCGCGGCCAGGATCGTGGCTGTGGTAGTGCCGTCGCCGGCCACGTCGTTGGTCTTGGTCGCAACTTCCTTTACCATCTGGGCGCCCATGTTCTCAAAGGGATCTTCCAGCTCGATTTCCTTGGCAACGGTGACGCCGTCCTTGGTTACCGTCGGCGCTCCAAATTTCTTGTCGATAACGACATTCCTTCCTCTCGGCCCCAGGGTCACCTGGACGGCGTCGGCAAGCTTCTTAACGCCTTCCAGTACGGACCGTCTTGCTTCTTCGCTGTACTGTAAAATTTTAGCCATTTTCAAATCCTCTCTTTTATGATTTGTTGTGATTATTCCACGCTATGACGGCTAATCAACCACTGCCAGAACATCGCTTTCCGACAGGATCAAATAATCTTTTCCGTCGTGCTTTACTTCCATTCCGCCATACTTGCTGAACAGAACCGTATCACCGACTTTCACCGTCATTGGGATGAGATCCTTACCGTCACGCCTCCCCTGGCCGACGGCAATTATTTTACCCTGCTGGGGTTTTTCTTTTGCCGTATCAGGAACAAAGATGGAGCCGACTTTTTCAGCTTCCTGCTCGATTAATTCGATAACGACACGATCGCCTATAGGTTTTAATGCCACTTCCGTCCTCCTTAAAAACATAAGTGATTATTTTTTTCTTCTTAATTAAATCAGAAGAAAAAATCTGCATATTAGAAGTTGATTTTCAGGTAGCCTTGAAAAATAAATTTTTAAGGTTCCCAATTTTGAACATATTATTGAAACCTGAAAAATCTATAACACCTCCCTTTATCTATCCAGGAGGAGTATAGAAGTATTCAGATTAAAAAAATATTAATATGATAATTAATATATTAATTACAATAATTTTGTTCATTTGTTAGCACTCATTAAATCGAGTGCTAACAATTTATTAATATATAAATTTTCACAGATAATCAAATGTAATTACAGCCTGTATTTGTCAATTATTAAAATTTATTTTAAAATAAATTGAAAATTCAGCTAATTTTAGCAATCAAATCAAATGAATTAAAAATAAGAAGTTTTATATAAATATTTACTATTTGTGAGGATTATGTCTTATAAAATGATTGTAATTGGTAATAATGATGAAAATGGGGCCGAAAGTATCTATTTACCGTCATTGATTAAGAAATCTGATTTTCCGCCGGTTTTTTCAATCAGCTTAATATCCTCGATGACCATGGATTTATCAACGGCCTTGCACATATCATAGACGGTCAGCGCAGCAATGGTAACTGCGGTGAGGGCTTCCATTTCGGCGCCGGTCTTGCCTTCCAGGCGTATCTCGGATCGTATCCGGACACCGCAGCCCTCATAATCCAGTTCAATTACAACGTCTATATAGGATAGGGCCAGGGGATGGCACATGGGAATCAGCTCGGCATTTCTCTTGGCTGCCATGATGCCGGCTATTTTGGCGATCTGGAAGAGGTCCCCCTTGGGGAGAAGGCGCTTTTCGATAAGGTCGAGGGTATCTCTCCGGAGCCGGACAAACCCCGCGGCCCTGGCGGTGCGCATGGTGATCTTCTTATCCGAAATATCGACCATCACCGGCGTCCCGTCCTTGGAATAATGGGAAAACTCATTCATGGCTTCACCTGCTCAATTCACCAGGGCCCCGTAGGCCGTTCCATTCTTGATGGCGGCGGTCAGCTTCTGAGACTCGGAAATATCGCCTATCAGAATCAGGCCGACGATCCTGTCATTGACGAAGAACATTTTCTTAAAATTCCCCCGTTCCTCGTCCCTGGCCTCGTGTACCCTGAACTCGCCTTCCTTCCTGTCGACGCAGAAATCGCCGACCGAGTATATCCTGGTCCCGAAGGAATTGAGTATGGCCGGGTATACCTCGTCTATAAAAACGGCCTCCTTCCCGGCCGCGTTGGAGCCGGCGACCTTTCCCTGCTTCAATGCCGGCATCCAGAGGGCGATGTTTTTCCCGTTGAACTCGGCCACATCGCCGCAGGCGTAGATCCCCGGCACGGACGTCTCCATGCGCTCGTTCACCACAACAGCCCGGTTCACCTGTGCGCCGCCGGTTTTGGCGAGGTCCACATTGGGCCTGACGCCTATGGAGAATATCACCAGGCCCGCCGGAAGCTCCTCCCCGCCGGCAAGGATTACGCTCTCGGCGAGATCACCGCCGGTGATCGATTCAACCGCTTTGCCGGTGATAAGCCTGACGCCTGTTTTCGATATGATCCCTTCCAGTATGGCGGAACACTCCGAATCGAGCTGGCGAGGCAGTATACGGTCGTTCCTTTCGACAACCGCGACCTGCAGGCCCATCTTTGAGAGCGAATAGGCGGCCTCAAGCCCCAGGAGCCCGCCGCCGAGGATTATGGCCGGGCCCTTCTGCAGCGCCCGCGCGTGAACGTTCCGCGCATCACTGATTGTCCTTACCGTATACACGTTTTTCTTTTTGATGGCCTCAGGGTCCGGCACAAAAGGCGAGCTCCCGTTGGCCAGGATAAGTCTGCCGAAGGGATGCTTCTTTCCCGATTCCGTCTCCACCGTTCCGGCCCCGGCATCAACGGCGGCGATTCTTTCCCCGCGATGGAGTGACACCTTCTTTTCCGCATACCAGCTTTCAGGATTCAAGTAGAAATTGCTCCTCTTTTCAATGGCCTCATCCCCGATATACTCTGTTAAATAGGGCCTGTAATAGGGGAAATGCGTCTCCTCTGAGAATATATCCACTTGAATATCATTATTGATGCCGCGGATCTCGCGGGCCGCGGAAATGCCGGCGGCTGACGCGCCGATAATGACTATGGAATCACTGCTCATGGTAACCACCTCTATTAATTACACCGATACCTTGGACCCGCCGCCCTTCACCAGTTTAATCACGTACAGAACAATGCCGACCACCGTATAGAAGCACATAAAGCCGAAAATCGCCCATGCACTCATGAGACCGATGGCGAGAATCGAAATGATAATGGCCAGCACAAGGAAGGGTTTTCCTCCGATACGGTAAATGTCGGGAAAGACCTTGCTGTAATCGACCCACGACACCATAAGCAGGCTGATAACCACGTAGATCGCGATAAAAGCCTGCCATGGCAGTGTAAGCGTTATTTTCATGACAGACAGGAAATCCGGGATTTCAACGACCGGGATCATCGCAATGACGATGCCCGCGGCCGGCGACGGAAGCCCGTTGAAACGAGTGTGGTCATCCTCCTCGGCCCCGATATTGAACCGCGCGAGGCGGTATATGGCGCATATGGGATAGATCAGGGCGATGAACATGCCGAAATCGATCATGGAGGCGCCCGATGGGAGCTTCGAAAGGTAGGCCTGGTATGCAATGACGGCGGGAGCGATGCCGTAGGCGATGCCGTCAGCCAGTGAATCCAGCTGCACCCCCACGGAGCTTTCAACGTGCATGGCCCTGGCGACTGCGCCGTCCACTGCGTCAAAGAGGGTACCCAGGAACACCATAATGCCGGCCACAGCCAGGGACTTCGCGTCGCCCCTCCCGGCCAGAATGATGGCGAAAAAACCCATGGTCATATTCGACATAGTGATCATGTTGGGAACAATGGAACGCTTTTTAACTATGAAATCGCCGATGGCCCTGCGTGTCTTTCCGGTGCCCTTTCCCCTGGCTGCCCTTTTTTCACCGCGTTTGATCCGGCGCTCGGCCCGTTTCGCGTTCCGCTTTTCTGAACTATTTGTTGCCATAGAGTCCCCTGAAGGTGGAGATGACCGGTCAGCGAAGGGCCCGATTAATGGGTACTCATGGTACCGCCGCATTCCGACTTTTAATCAAAACAATGGGATAAAAGTGGCACTGTCAATTAAAAAATCAGGATGGAATGATTCGTGTTCTCGACAGAGCTGTTACCGGATCGTCGATTTCAAATACTTGAAGAGATCGTCGTGATTACCGAATATTTTATCGGCCTCGGAGAGAAAACTTGCCGGAAGCGTTGTTGTAATGGCGTAACACGCCACGCCGGCGGACCGTGCCGAGCGGATGCCCATCGGGGCGTTCTCTATGATCAGCGAGCGCTCCGCACTGACACCGAGGCGGTCAAGGGCCTTGAGGTAAGGCTCCGGGTCCGGCTTTCCCTTTATAACATCCTCGGCGGTTATGACTGCGCCGAACCGCGAAAGCGTATCAGTGGGCAGCAGGTGCCGGACAGACCGCATCAGTGAACCGGTCACCAGGGCCAGGCCCATGCCCCTGCTTGCCGCCCATGCCAGTATTTCCTCGACAATGGGGAAGAGGGTTATTCGGTGCTGCTCGAAGAAATGGTGCTTTTTTGCGAGAAGCTCCGCGAATTCTTCCTCTCCGGGAAAGGGACGCTGCTTTTCAATGAAAATATCCTCGACCGACTGGCGGCCCGACATCCCCTCCCGCCGGAAAATGTCGATGTCGTCGCATTCGAGGCCATATTCGGAGAGGACGCTCTTCCACGCGTCGGCGTGAACGCGCATGGAATCGACGACGACGCCGTCCATGTCGAAGAGAATGGCGTCCACGGTCATCGTTCCGTCCGGATGCTCATCCTGGCGCGGTGACGTTCGAGTGCGAGATCGATCAGCCGATCGATGAGTAAGGAATAGTCAATGCCGGTGTTAGCCCACAGCTTGGGGTACATGCTTATGCTGGTGAACCCGGGAAGCGTGTTGATCTCGTTAAGATAATACGCGCCGGTATCTTTGTCCAGAAAGAAGTCCACGCGGGCCATGCCCCCGCAGCAGAGGACCCGGTATCCTTCGACGGCGGACTTGCGGATTGAGGAGGCGGTCTCTTCATCGAGGACCGCCGGGATCACCAGCTCTGCGCCCTCCGGATCGATATACTTGGACTCGTAGGAATAAAACTCGTGGCGGGTCTTAACCTCGCCGAGTACGGAGGACTGCGGATCATTGTTGCCCAGTACGGCGCATTCTATCTCCCGGGCATTGATCCCCTTTTCGATGAGAAGCCTGGTGTCGTACTGGAAAGCGAAGGTTATGGCGTCGGCCAGGTCGGCATCGGATTTCACTTTCTTCACACCCACCGACGAACCGGTCCGCGCCGGCTTCACGAAGAGAGGCAGCGGGATGTCTTCCCTGATGGACCGCATAACGGCCGCCGAATCGCGCTCCCACTCCTCCCGGAAGATGGTTTTCCACGGCACCACTGGAATCCTGATGTCGCGCAACAGACGCTTGGTGATGTCCTTGTCTATCCCGACCGAGGAGCCTACAGAATCGGCCCCCACGTAGGGGACCATGGCCAGCTCCAGGAGCCCCTGGAGCGTGCCGTCCTCGCAGTAGGTGCCGTGGACCGCGGGAAAGACGACGTCAACGGACACCGTGGTGTTGTCATCGGCATTATGCAGGACCAGCTTGTTCTTATCTTCGAAGTGATTGACGAACCAGGTACCCTTTTTTTCCAGCTTCAGGATGCGGCCGAAATCCTTGTCGTCGACAATGGCGGGGCGTTCCTGCACGTACCACCGGCCGTCCCGGTCGATGCCGATGGCCACCACCTTGTACTTCCGGGGGTCCATGGCCGCGACCACTGACGCGGCCGAGCAGAGGGAGACGTCATGTTCGCCCGACCGCCCCCCGAAAAGGACTCCCACGGTGAGCATTATTTCTGCTCCGTTTCGATAAAGGCCTTATGGATAACCTTCTGGGCTAGCTCGGCGTAAATATCGTCGATGACGCAGGAGATGCCTATCTCCGACGTGGATATCATTTCGATGTTGATATTCTGGTCCGAGAGCATCTGGAAGATTTTTCCTGCCACGCCGTAGGACGATAGCATCCCGACGCCCACGGCTGAAACGATGGCGATATCCTGCTTCGACTCTATGGAACTGGCGCCGAGCTCCTTTTTCAGTACTTCCGACAGCTTCAGGGCCTTATCCATATCGTTTTTCAGTACGGTGAACGATATGGACGCCTTGTTGTCCTTTCCGGTCGACTGCACGATCATGTTTACATAAACCTTGTTTTCGCCCATGATGCTGAACAGCCGCGCCGCTATGCCCGGACGGTCCGGTATATCTCGAATGGTAATCTTGGCTTCATCGCGTTTTGCGGTCACACCGCTGATAACATACTTCTCCATCATCTCCTCCTTGGGCATTACGACCGTGCCCTCTTCGTAGTTAAAACTTGACCGAACGTGCAACCGGATGTTATACTTTTTCGAAAACTCGACCGACCGCGAGTGCAGAACGGCCGCTCCGAGTCGGGCCAGCTCCAGCATCTCATCGTAACTGATCTCTTTCAGCTTGACCGGCTGCGCTATGATCCTCGGATCGGCGGTGTACACGCCGTCGACATCGGTATAGATCTCGCAGTCCCTGGTGCCCAGGACTGCGGCCAGCGCGGCCGCAGACGTATCCGATCCTCCCCTGCCGAGCGTGGTGATGTTCTCATCGCTGTCGATGCCCTGGAATCCGGCGACGATGACCGCCTTTTTTTCCTTGAGGGACTTGATTATCCGTTCTGTCGATATGCTCTCGATCTTGGCCTTGCTGAAATTACCGTCGGTGAGAACCTTGATCTGCGAGCCGGTATATGATATGGCGTCTATCCCGATTTCATGGAGGGCCATGGCGAGAAGAGCTATCGATACCTGCTCACCCGTTGACAGAAGCATGTCCATTTCCCTCTCGCTCGGCTTCAGGGTGATGCTCTTTGAAAGGGTGATGAGTTCATCCGTGGTTTTACCCATTGCCGACACGACCACAACGACCGAAAAGCCCTTGTCCATGTAGCTCTTGATCCGCTCGGCTACCGCTTTGATCCTTTCCGGCGTGCCGACGCTGGTCCCGCCATACTTTTGAACGATAATTTTCAGATCTGACATAGTGGTTCCCCAACAATTCATTGCACGGCGGCTGACACCGCCGACGACACCGCGCACAGGACACGTGTTAATCCTAATTAAAGAAGATGCCTGGTGTGGTCAATTAAATTAATCTGATTGGGGCTTTTTTTTATTTTCGCGGAACCGGAAGAGCATCAGGGGACGGCGGTCGTGGATCCCATGCTGACGGTCACCGTGCCGAGGAGATTGAACTCGCACACGTATGCGTCGCTTGCCTTGTCGGTATAGTAATAATAATAGAGCGTCCCATAGACCGGGGCTCTGTTCGCATAATACACCTTATACGTGCCGGGCATGACATTCTCGATCACAAACTGCCTGCTCGTGGCATTGCCGCCGGCGTCCTGGGTCGGCACATACACCGCCAGCTGGGGCAGGGTGAAACTGTTGGCCAGGCCGGCAAACTTGTCCCATTGAGCGGTGTACAGCGAATAGCTTGAACAGACATTCGAGGGGCCCGGGATCTTCTGGTTCCAGGAGTACTTATAATATTCGGTCTCCAGGAAAAAATCAAGGGCCTGATATATACTGGTGCCGGTGTACTGCGTGGGCGCTCTCGGCAGATTGCACGGATTGTTGCTGCGCAGGGTGCCGCTCGTGGTTGTTGAATAATAGTACGGGTCCCTGTTGAGGGTATAGGATCGAATATCCGACGCGGCCGGAATCGCGATCACATGGACTCCCGGGGTGGCCGCGGCGGCCGGAACGGTACCGCTTATCCTGCCGACAAGCTCCGGAATATAGGTGCGAGCCGTGGCGTGGAGATTCCCCCCTATGACCGTATCCCCTCTTTCCACGTCATTGACCCAATCGGAGAGAGCGTAGAAATGGGTCACTCCGTAATCGGTGAGAAGAGACGTTCTCTGCTCGTATTTCTTGATGTAATTCTTCACGAGAATGCGTATCTCCAGCACGGTCGTGGAAAACTTGCCATTATACACCATGCCGACGCCGCCGGTCAGCATGTCATTGATGGGCACCACCAGCGGATACACCCGATTGATAGAGGTGCTTTCAAGGCGTATCGTATCATAAAAGGAATGTATCTGTAACCCGTTAAAATTGTAAATGGGGAATTCAGCTTCACGATAGACATCCCATGTCGGGGAGGATGCCCATCCGTTCGCCCGTGCCACGTACGTCTGGGCTCCATCCGTGAGCATTTTACGGATATACAGAAGAGCATAGGGATACAGCTTTGACGGAATATCGTCATTATTCAACGGATAGCCGATACCGTTGAAGAGCGGATCAATATCATTCAGTCCGGAAGCGAATGTTTGGCGATAATTGGCATATTTATACGATTTACCGCGGGTATCCCACAGCCTGATTTCAGCGATATCGACCATGAACGACGTGGGTAGCTTGTCTTCCGTGGCAGCGCATTCATATACAGAATCGTCCTGCATCAGGGAGAGATACTCAGGCGTATACTGGGTGCATTTGCCCGTGGAATCATAGTTCGCGCACAGCGTAGGCATGTTCCACGGTTGCGGGCTGTTGGTCTCGTAGGTGCCCTTGAGGACGACAAGAAGCTTTTTCGTCTTTATCTCCGTCAGGAGTGGATCAGTATTGCAGCCCGCGGCAACTGTCACCAGAAGGACGCCCGCCGCAGCCGCGCATTGTTTCAGCGATCTCATAAGATGCCTATAAAAGTATTTATAACGTTTCATTATCCGTCACGCCAGGATCATATATTGAAATAGAGTTGAATTCCGGTATTAATGATGTGACCGCCGGCTTTTGATCCCTTGAGGTATCCTTCATATATGTAAATATAATCAATGCGGAGACCGATATTGACGATCCTTCCTGCTGGAAACGAAACCTCGAAACCGGCCATGAATATCGGGTCCCAACCGTTCTTGTTGTCGGGCTTTATGGACAGCCATGCCCCGCCGATGCCGCCCTTGAACTGGAACCTGACGGGAAACTCAACGGGGATCTGGAACAAGAGATTTCCGTAGAGCGGCACAAATTGAAGCTCGTTCACGCCCTTGGATTTGAACTGCTGGTATGACGAGTCAATGCCGAATTTAAGATACTGCCACGGGAAGGTAAACCTGATGAACGCCCCGCCGCCCAAATTGGTTTCAACGCGCTTGCCCAGGTCATCGAGAGGAGTAACGGGCCCGAACCATGCTCCGATCTGAGGCTTCGAAAAATAATCTTTCCGTTCCTTGTAGGCAAAGGCATTCGCCGTGACGAGCAGAAGAGCCAGGCCGATAATTGCACAATAGAGGGAAAATAGTTTCATATAAAATGTATTATCTATTTGAAATATGCATATCAATATTGTTACAGAAGATTAGTGTAAATAGATTATTCCATCACATTTATGTCAATAAAATAAATATGACGCCGCGTTCCGTGATCCTGGGGCAATCAAAATGCCGACCTGACCGTGTCAAGGCTCGGTTCGTATCGAACCTTGACCAGATACAGGCCGTAGGGGGGGGCGGTGACGCCGCTGCAATCGCGGTCCCGTTTCGCTATAATATCAACCAGCGCGTCCGGATCGGTCTTTTTCCTGTTCATTTCCACAACAGTACCCACGATGATCCTGATCATGTTATGGAGAAACGCGTTGCCGGATATCTCGATCTCAATCAGATCGCCGACCTTCCGCACCGAAACATCCATGATCCTTCTTACGGTGTTGATTTTTTTTGATTCCCGCTTTTTGCAGAACGATGAAAAATCCTTTTCACCTATCAGCAGCCGCATGACACGGTCGATATATTCGACGTCCAGCCGTTCATGGACCCACATGGCCCGGTACATCATGAAGGGCGACCGCGACGGATGGTTGTAAATGCAATACCGGTACGTTCTCTCCACCGCGTCAAAACGCGCGTGAAACCCGCCATCGACCTCATAGGCATTTATAATTGATATATCCCGGGGTAGAATTCCGTTGAGGCCGATGCAGATCCGCTGGAGGGTAGTGGCGCTGTGTATATCAAAATGAACGATCTGCCCCAGGGCGTGGACACCGGAATCGGTCCTTCCCGAGGCAATGGTCCTCGATTGGTGCCGTGTTAAAACTTCGATCGCCTTTTCAAGCTCCCCCTGCACCGTCGTGCCGCCATTCTGGATCTGCCAGCCGTTGAACCGGGTCCCGTCATACTGCACCTCGAGAGCTATTCTTCTGTCTTGGGCGCATGTTCCTTGTTCCATTCTTCGATCATCTCGTTGATTTTGTCATAGCAATCTTTTGTTTTATCGAGCAGCTCCGATGGCCTTGATTTTGAAGTTTTGCCTGACCCGAACAATCTGCTGAGATACCGCTTGCATTTCTCCAGGTTTTCCATCCTTTTAGCAGGATCGGATTCTTTTGATCCGATTTTGACGGTCAATATGGCAGTCAGATACAGTACACCCTCATATCCCCAGTTCTTGTCCGTGTCGGGCCCCATGTTGCCGACGGCCTCGATCGGCTCCCCGCCGGTCTGCATCAGATCAAGCACCTTTACATAGGTCTGGTAGGCCTTCTTATAAAAAAAGGTCGCAATTTTACCGTATGGAGTCTCGGGATTCTCCTTCGCCAGGTCCGTGAAGAGCCACGCGGCCCGAATCGACGCCTGGGCCATTTTGAACGTGGGAGCGACTTTTTTATTGCGGTATCCGTAACTGTCCACCGCAAGCATATACGATGCCGCCCCCGTGTTCAGGTCGCGATCGCCGTTGAAATCAAGATTGCCGAAAAATTTTTTTATGACATTTTTGCGGGCAGTTGTGAGCTCGCGCATTTTATCAATTTCGGATTCCTCCAGACTCTCAAAGTCTTTCGGGAAAGCCGTATAGAGACAGCTCGGGCATACCGTCGGCACATATATGAGGGGATGAATTGTGCCGAATTTCTTGCTGGCCTCATAATTTCTTCTCAGCTCATCGGTCAACTTGCCCGCTATCAATCTTCCACCGCCCGTAAAGAGTTCTTCGCGGTGGAATTCAAAGGAGCACACGGGGCAGATTGTAACATTCTTCTGGCGGTATGATACCTTTAGATCTTTATCCATGACCATCTCCGAATTTTTCCCACATTGGACATTTGCCTCATGTTTTGATTTATTTAAAAAAAAATCAATAACCTTTTTTATTATTTTTGCCGGATACCATTAATTCTTTTAATAACCATGACATGCCGTCCCATATTATCGCAGCCGAATACCGTCCATGTTAATCCCGATGAAAATCCTTATCCCATGCCTGATGAGCAACGCATCCTTATCATGATTCAATCCGCATCGCATCATAGCTGGCTGCAATATATTAATAAAGAAATGACCGCTTATTGTCGATCATATGAATGGTTATAAGTATTATATATTGAGCGCTGCAATTCAATAGATTAATGTATACGCGTATTTAAAGGTAAAATCTTCAAGGAATATGGTGTTGAAATGAAAAAGCATGTTGCCCTATTTACCCTGCTTCTCTTGACCATAGGAGCCGGCAGCGTTTACCCCATATCACCCATTGAAAAATCGTACAAAGACTACGCAATGGCCCTGGATACGCTCAGGAGCCTCCGTGTTATGGTGGAAAACTTCGGCGATGACCAGCTGAAAAAACGGTATGCGGATATCCGGCAGCAATTTCAGGACGCCAGTGAAAACTATTACGGCCAGGATTTTACCGCGTCCGCGTCGAAATTCAAAAAAGTTAAACTTGAACTCATATCCATTCTCGAAGTGTTCGGCGACATGTACCTCAAGAGGACCAAGGAGATTCTCGACTCAACCTCCAAGGACACCTTTGACTCTCTTATTGAATACAGCAAGCAGAGCGGGCTGGCGGCATATTTTGCCCGCCCTTATGATCCCTTGAAAGACGTGAAACCTTACGATGCAACTAAATACCACCTGTTTCACGACAGGGAGAAGATCAGCTCCTACCTTCGTGAAGGCTATAAGAAATATCATAAGGCAAAGACCATTTTCGAAGATCCGGAGATAGCACTGCTGCGAAAAAAAACAACCCTGACCTTTAAGAACATCAACTTTATCATTACCAGTTACCTGAATGTTGTGACGCTCTGCCGGGAAGCCAAGGAATGCGGCATAGAAATCCACAGGGTTAAAAACATGAATGAGCTCGGGAAAAGCATGGTAAAGTACAATGTTTCCCATGGCTCTATCATCCCGATTTTCGACGACAGGATACCGGAACAGTACAAGGTCGATGCCAACGACAATATCAGGTTCATACACGCGGTGGAGATGAAGAAACTCGGGAAGAACCAGGGTGGCAACAAGCAGGGATGAAACACTCCGCAGTATTAGACACAAAAAGCCGGGTTCATCAACCCGGCTTTTTTTATATGCTCGCAATAGCTACTTTTCTTCTTTCTTCTTTTTTGCTTTTGCCTCTTTGGCTTCTTTTTTCTCTTTCTTTAATTCTTTTTTCTCTTTCGACTTTTTATCTTTCTTCTCTTCCTTATCCTCGGTCTTCTTAACGACAACCTTCTTTTCAACAAGCTCAATAATGGACATCTCCGCCGCGTCGCCCGATCTTTTTCCAAGGAGGTATATCCTCGTATATCCGCCTTTCCTGTCCTTAAAACGAGGCGCGATATCTTCAAAAAGCTTTTTGAGGATGTCACGGTCCTTGATGACCTTCATCACTTCGCGCTTGTTGTGGAGCTTCCGGCCACCGTCGGTTTCGGGAATATCCATGTTATGCTTCGCCCTGGTGATAAGACGCTCAGATATCCGCTTCAGCTCCTTGCCTTTTTCTTTCGTAGTCACGATGCGCTCGTGCCTGAAAAGCGATGTCACCATGTTACCGAACATCGCCTTCCGGTGGGCATGGGTTCTGCCTAGTTGTTTTACGCTATTTCTATGCCTCATATGCGTCCTCGTTAATCCTTTAATCCCAAGCTAAGATGCAATGACTCGAGCTTTGATTTTATCTCATGCAGCACAAGATCACTGCAGTGCTTCGATTTCTTCAGTTCGTCTTCCGTCTTCTTCACCAGCTGTTCAAGCGTTGAAACGTCCTGGCTCTTAAGCGTGTTATACGACCGTACCGACAACTCGATCTCATCGATCGACTTGGCGAGGAGCGTTCTCATCTTCTCAAGATTTTCATCGACTTCCTCGATCTCGGCTTCGACTTCCTCTTCAAAGTTGATGAAGATCGTCATGTGGTCCTTGATAATCTTCGCCGCGTGCGCCAGGGCGTCATCGGGAGATATCGAGCCATCGGTCCATATCTCGAGGACCAGCTTGTCGAAGTCGGTCCGCTGTCCTACCCGTGTATCCTCCACCTTTACGTTCACCTTCTTTATCGGTGAAAAGATGGAATCTATCGGTATGACACCGACGGTTTCCGTGTTCGACTTGTTGACTTCGGCCGGAATATATCCGCGACCGCGCTCGATCTGCACTTCCATGTCTATATCGGCCGAATCGTTCAATGTCGCGACCACTTGCTCCGGATTCATCACCTCGATTTCCGGATCCACGTTGAAATCAGAACCGGTCAGATCGCCGGATCCCGTTTTCTTGATATGAAGAACCTTTTGCAGCTCTCCGCTGTACTTGAACCGCAGTTTTTTCAGGTTCAGAATGATCCTTGTCACATCCTCATACACGCCGGGGATGGTAAAAAATTCATGGGGTACGCCCTCAATTTTTATGGCTGTAATTGCGGCGCCTTCTATGGAAGACAGCAATACGCGTCTCAGGGAATTCCCGATTGTTAAACCATAGCCCTTTTCAAACGGCTCAGCTACGAAACGACCATAATTCGGCTGTAATTCATCATGTTCGAATGTGATTTTACTTGGTCTCTTAAAGCCCTTGAGCAGGTTACGTGGGGCCATTTTCACCTCCATTTACAGTACAAAACAAATAAGGGAACCTCTCTGTTATACGGGTGTTCCCTCCGGAGCCTATCGGATAATGCCGGGCATATTGCAGCCTGCTGCCGCTCCGGCGCACCGATAGACCCGCACTACATGTTATTTCGAGTATAGCTCAACAACAAGCTGGTCGTTAAAATTCGATGTTAAATCTTCACGCAACGGCAGACGTAAAATCTTGCCGCTTCTTTTTTCAAAATCCACTTCGATCCATCCGGGTATCGAGTCAATAGCCTTGGCGAGCTTAATCGAATCCTCGACCATGACATTGCCCGCGTAATTCTCCCTTACAGCGACCACGGCGCCTTCCGTGACCCTGAAGGACGGGATATCGACGATCCTGCCGTTCACCATGACATGCTTATGCATGACCAGCTGGCGGGCCTGGCTGCGGGAAGAGGCGAAACCCATCCTGAAGATCACGTTGTCCAGGCGGCGTTCGAGGAGCGACATCATATTGTCGCCGGTAACGCCCTTCATGCGCATCGCGTCATGGAACAAGAGCCTGAACTGCTTCTCCAGCAGGCCGTAGCTCCTTCTGATCCTCTGCTTTTCGCGTAGCTGGACGGCGTAATCGGACAATTTCGCGCGCCTTTTCCGCGGGGGTCCCGGAGGATATTTTTTCTTACCCTTGATAGGGCATTTATCGGTCAGGCAACGCTGGCCTTTCAACATGAGCGGCGTCATTTCACGCCGGCATAATTTACACCGTGGACCGGTATATCTTCCCATAGCACATCACTCCATTATACTCTTCTTCTCTTTTTAGGCCTGCATCCGTTATGCGGCACCGGGGTCACATCCTTTATCTTAGTCACATTCAGCCCGGACTGGAACAGGGAGCGTACCGCCGCTTCCCTTCCGATCCCCGGACCTTTGACAAACACTTCCACATTCTGCAGCCCCGCATTGGTAATGGCGTTCTGGGCCGCTGTTTTCGCCGCCATCTGCGCCGCGAAAGGAGTAGACTTACGTGAGCCTTTGAATCCCTCACCGCCGGCGGACGCCCACGAAATAACGTTCCCCTGCATGTCGGTCAGGGTTATGATGGTGTTATTATAGGTGGCCTGGACATAGGCTTTCCCTATGGGGATAACCCTTTTTTCCTTTTTTCGTGTTTTTACTTTTTTCCCTTTCACTATTCACTCCTTACTTGGCTTGAGTTTTCTTCTTGCCGCCGACCGGGGCGCCCCGTTTGCCCTTCCGTGTCCGGGCGTTGTTCTTAGTATTCTGTCCCCGCACCGGCAGGCCTCTCCGATGGCGGATTCCCCGATAACAGCCGATGTCCATCAGCCGTTTTATATTCATGGCGACTTCAGTCCTCAGATCACCCTCGACCTTCGCCGTTTTTTCAATCGTTTTCCGTATGTCGTTGATCTCCTCGTCCGCGAGATCCTTGACCCGCTTGTCGGGATCAACCTTTGCTTCGGCCAGAATTTTCTTGGATGTCGTCAAACCGATTCC
The DNA here is from genome assembly GCA_017999915.1 of Spirochaetota bacterium. Taxonomy (NCBI): domain Bacteria; kingdom Pseudomonadati; phylum Spirochaetota; species Spirochaetota bacterium. The sequence continues at coordinate 92,845 of JAGNKX010000014.1, read as the reverse complement.
AAAGATATAGGTCAAAGCGATTTCTACTCTTTTATTATTTGGTAAATCAACGCCAGCTATACGTGCCATATGCTCCTCGTGGTGCTATTACATTAATGTTTTTTAACGGTCCTCACCTTCTGGCGCTGTTTGTGACGGGGATTCGTACAAATAACCCGCACCACGCCATGCCGCTTGATGACCTTGCAATCATTGCATATTTTCCTGACCGAAACTCTCACTTTCATCGTGTACCTCTTTATACGGCTTCAGTTCTCTTCAACGCCCGACACCCTTTTTTCAGTTTTTCGAGCGGTATATGATTCTGCCCCGGCTTAAATCGTAGGGCGATAATTCAACTGTTACCTTGTCACCCGCCAGTATCCTGATATAATGCATTCTCATTTTACCGGATATATGGGCGAGAACGACATGACCATTATCCAGTTTTACCCTGAACATCGCATTGGGCAGCGGTTCCACTACAACGCCTTCAACTTCAATTGGTTCTTCTTTTGCCATATAACCACATATAATTTAAAATACTCCGGATATCAATGCCGCCCTTTCATGCGAGCGCCCTTCATGAAACCGTCATAGTGCCTCATGAGAAGTTGCGACTCGATCTGCTGCAGCGTATCCAGAGCCACACCGACGATGATCAGAAGCGACGTCCCGCCGAACAGGTGGGCCATTTCAACCGATACCTGTTCCGGCCAGATGCTCAGTATCAAGTCTGGTATAATGGCGATGAACGCCAGGAAAATGGATCCCGAAAGATTGATCTTGTTCAGGATGGCCATGATATATTCAGCCGTATTCTGGCCCGGCCTGATGCCGGGAATGAAACCGCCATACTTTTTCAGGTTGTCCGCGATCTCCGTCGGGTTGAACCTGATTGCGGTATAAAAAAAGCAAAAGAAAATGATAAGGCCGCTGTACAGAATCATATAGGGAATCTGGCCGGGCGACAGCCAGAACTGCAGCTTGTTCAATATACCGGAGCTGGTGCCGCCGATCATGTGTATCATCTGCGTCGGGAACGTAATAATCGCGGCGGCAAAAATGATCGGAATAACGCCGGCAGCGTTGACCCGGAGCGGAATGTACTGGGCGCTTCGCTGCACCGTGCCGCGGTTCGTCTGTTTTTTACCGTACTGGACCGGTATCCTCCTCTGGCCCAGGGTCAGAAGGATAGACGCCGCCACGACAGCCAGGAAAAGGCCTATGAGGATTATTCCGATGATGGGCTCACCGGAATCGCCTATTTTCTTCATGGTGGCAGTGAATGCCTGGGGCGCCCTGACAACGATTCCGGCCATGATGATAAGGGAGATACCGTTGCCGATACCGCGCTCAGTAATAACGTCGCCAAGCCACACCAGCACCATGGTGCCGGTCGTTATGGTCACGACCGCTATGATGACAAACCATATACCAGAGTCTTCCGGAACGACCGAGCCGCCCGTTGTCGTCCGCATGCTCTTCATCCAGAAAGTCAGGCCGAAGGACTGGGCGGCGCAGAGAAACACCGTGCCGTACCTTGTATACTGGGTGATCTTTTTCTGGCCCTCGTGGCCCTCTTTGGCGAGTCGCTCCAGGGCCGGGAACACTACCTTCAGCAGGTCTATGATAATCGACGACGAAATATAGGGCATGATGCCCAGCGCGAAGATCGTGAACCGCTTGAATGCGCCGCCCGAGAAAAGATCGATGAAATCGAGCATTCCGCCGGCGCTCTGAGCCTGGGTGAAGTATTCAGACAGAGCGTCAACATTGATGCCCGGTATGGGAATATGGGCGCCGACCCGATACACGATCAATATGGCCAAGGTAAAAAATATCCGCTTCCTGAGATCGGGAATCTTGAATATGTTAACGACTACGTTGGACATTATCTACCTTGTTGGACCCTTAAATAAATATCTGCTATCAATTCTCTTTCTTGGCCGATGCCTTGCGGATGTTTGCTTCGCCGCCGGCCTTTTTTATTTTCTCAATGGCCGAACCGGAATAGGCATCGGCCGTCACCTTGACAGCCTTGGTGATATCACCTTTGCCGAGGATCTTTACCAGCTTATCTACCCTGGTGATAGCCCCTTCTTTCTTCAAGATTTCCGGGTTGATCTCTGAAAGCCCCAGCTTTTCGAGCAGGGATATGTTGACAACCTGAAATTCCTTCTTGGTATAGTTATTGAAGCCCCGCTTCGGTATGCGCCTCTGCAGGGGCATCTGGCCGCCCTCGAACCAGGCATAGTGCTTCTTGCCAGCCCTTGAGAGCTGCCCGTCATGGCCCTTACCGCTCTGGCTGCCATGACCGCTGCTGTTGCCGCGGCCGACCCTTTTTCTGCGCTTAATACAATCAGGCTTTTTCAGCAAATATATTTCTTCCATAATGCCATCTCTCTACTGATCTATATGTTTGACGGTTACCAGGTGACTCACCTTGTCGATCATGCCCCGCACGACCGCGGTATCGTCGTGAACGCGCTCGGCGGAAATCTTCCGCAGGCCAAGCGCCCTGAGGGTCGCCCTCTGCTTCGGCAAGATGCCGATATTGCTCTTTATTTGCTTAACTACCAGTTTTTTTGCCATATCATCACCCAACTATTCCCACAACCTGCTCATCGGCACATCCCGCAGCTTCGCGGCTTCCTCAAAGCTCCGTAACTGGAGCAATCCGTCAAGGGTCGCCTTTACCAGGTTGACCGGGTTTCTGGACCCCTGTGCTTTCGATAGCACATCGCTGATGCCTGCACGCTCAAGGACTGCCCTGACCGACGCTCCGGCGATAAGACCGGTACCGGGGGCCGCCGGTTTGAGGATGACCTTGGCGGATTTAAACTTGCCGATAACCTGATGAGGAATCGTATTTTTATGAAGATTCACCCTGAAAATGTTTTTCTTGGCGTCTTCCTTGCTTTTATCGATAGCGTCGGGAACCTCATTGGCCTTACCGAAGCCTATGCCGACGTGACCCTTGCCGTCGCCGATGACCGCCAGTGCGTTAAATGAAAAGCGCCGGCCACCTTTAACGACCTTGGCGACACGGTTGATGGTGACTATTTTTTCCGAAAGTTCCAGTTCGGTGGCAGATGTTTTCTTTCTTTTCAGTTTCATTATCGCGTCTCCTAAAACTCAAGGCCGCTTTCGCGCGCCGCGTCGGCGAAGGCCTTGACCCTGCCGTGGTATATGTAGCCGTTCCTGTCAAAGACAACTTTTTTAATGCCCGCCTTTACGGCCTTTTCTCCCAGCATCTTGCCAAGCATAGCCGCCCCTTCCTTGTTGGCCTTGTTCTTCATCGCGGGGAATTCCTTGGAGAGGGTCGACATGGCCACCACCGTGTGCTGCTTCCGGTCATCTATGATCTGAGCGTACATATTGCTGTTGTACTTGCTGATACAGAGCCGCAGAACGTCCTTGTTGACGCCTATCTTTTTCTTTATGATGAACCGTCTTCTGGTAATCCGTTTCTTTTTTAATGCGATCTTATCCATTTCTATTTACCTGTCTTGCCTGCTTTTTTCCTTACATGCTCGTCTTTATACCGGATTCCCTTTCCCTTGTATGGTTCCGGCGGCCTGAGCTTGCGGATATTAGCCGCGACCTGGCCTACTACCTGCTTATTGGAGCCTTTTATCTTAAACTTTGTGGCTTCCTGTACTTCGATGGTAATTCCCGCGGGTGGGGAAAAAAGGATCGGGTGCGAGTATCCGAGCTGGAATTGGACATCCTTGTTCTGCTGCTGAACCCGGTATCCAACCCCGATTATCTCCATCTGCTTTTCAAAGCCCTGGGAGACTCCGGTCACCATATTGCTCACGAGGGACCGTATCAGGCCCGAAGCCGCAGCAATCTTTTTATCTTCCTTGGAGTTTTTAGCTATTATGGAAATAGCATTATCCTTAACTTCCAGGTCAATACCGTCCATGAGGGTCAGCTTGTCTTCGCCCAGGGGGCCCTTGACCGATATGATCCTGTTTGTATAATCTACTGTTACGCCTTTCGGTATTATGACCGGTTTCCTAGCTACTCGTGACATTGCCGCTACTATCCTGTTATGATATTTCGCACAAAATTTCACCGCCGACGTTCATCTTCTTCGCGGTTTTATTGGTTATTATTCCTTTTGACGTGGATATGATCCAGATCCCGATATTATTGTAGATCGGGATAAGTTCCTCGGCCTTGATGTATACTCGCCGGCCCGGCTTGCTGATGCGCGTCAGGTTCAGGATCGCCGGCTGATTTTCCTCGGAGTACTTCAAATAGATCCGTAAGATCTTTTGCCGATTGTCGTCATTCAACTTGTAATTCTTTATAAAGCCCTCGTCCTTCAAAATTTTGGCGATGGAAACCTTCATCTTGGACGATGGAACATCGACGATCAAATGACCGGCCTTAACGGCGTTCCTGATTCTCGTCAGCATATCTGCAATGGGGTCTGTAATAGCACTCATGTGTTCTTTTCCTGATTAATTTTTTACCACGATGATTTCACAACGCCGGGAATTTTCCCCTGGCTCGCCAGTTTTCTGAAACAAATCCTGCACATTTCAAACCTTCTCAAGTATCCGCGGGGGCGTCCGCATATCTTGCACCTGTTGTGCCACCGCACATTGTATTTGGGACCGATTTCCTGTTTTGCCCACAAGCTTGTTCGTGCCACAGTCGTATCTCCTATGATCTAAAAGGCATTTTAAACCCGTCCAGCAGCGCTTTAGCATATTCCTTCTTTTTCGCTGTTGTGACGATTGTGATGTTGATGCCGTGTATTTTCTCTACCTTGTCGAAATCTATTTCCGGGAAAATGATCTGTTCCATTACGGAAAAGTTATAATTGCCGAAGTTGTCGAAGGATTTCGGCGACAGCCCCTTGAAGTCGCGCACCCGGGGAAGGGCCACGTTGATGAGGCGGTCCAGGAATTCGTACATCCGGTCTCCGCGCAGTGTCACGCGGGCGCCCACGTCCATGCCGTCCCTGATCTTGAAATTGGCGATCGATTTCTTGGAAAGCGTCTTTACCGCGCGCTGCCCGGTGATGTTGGAAAGCTCCTCCACAACGGCCTTCATGCCGTTCGGGTTTGCATGACCGTCGCCCATGCCCACATTCAGAACGATTTTCTCAAGCTTAGGAACCTGCATGATGGACGTAAACTTGAAACTGTCCATCAGCTTCTTTTTTATATTCTTGTCGTATTCTTCTCTCAATCTTGCAGCCATTGCTACTGTCCTTTTTAATCCAAATGTAGTACTAATCCAGGCTCTTTCCGCATTTCTTGCAGACCCTGACCCTGTTCTTGTCCTTGAACTGGATCCCGATGCGTACTCCCTTCTTGCATTTGTCGCAGAAAATCATGACATTGGATATGTCAACGGGAAATTCCATGTTCACGACGCCGCCCTTGGGCTGTTCCGGACCCGGTTTGAGGTACTTCTTCCTTTTGTTGATTCCTTCGACGATGATCCTGCCGGACTTAGTCCCGACTTTCAGGACCTTGCCGCGCCTGCCGCGGTCCGCGCCGGCGTTCACGACAACATTGTCATTTTTCTTTATCCGTGTTGTGGTAGTATCCTGCTTCATATAATTCACCCTTAAAGGACCTCGGGAGCCAGCGATACGATCTTGAGAAAATTCCTGTCGCGCAGTTCCCGTGCTACCGGCCCGAATATACGCGAACCCCGGGGCTCGCCCTTGGCGTCAATGATGGCAACGGCATTATCGTCGAACCTGATGTATGAACCGTCCTTGCGGCGCACCGGACTCGTCGTGCGAACCACGACCGCCCTCAATACGGCCTTGCCATGAACTTTTTTCCCCATCGAATCCTTCAGCCCGTATGAGGGCTGCGAGTCTTTGACGGCAACGACGATAATATCGCCGACCGTGGCGTACCGCCGCCTCGTTCCGCCCAGCACCTTGATGCACTGGACCCTTTTCACGCCGCTGTTATCAGCCACTTCCAGCATTGTTTGAACTTGAATCATCGCTATTCCTCTATTTGGCTTTTTCTACAATTTCAATTAAACGGTATCTCTTCTCTTTAGATAACGGCCTGGCTTCCTCGATCTTGACGATATCGCCGACGGCGCATTCATTCTTCTCGTCGTGACTCTTGATCCGCTTGGTCCTGCGTACCGACTTTTTATATAGAGAATGCATGACAAGGTTTTCGATCTCAATAACGATCGTCTTGTCCATTTTGTCGCTTACTACTTTTCCGATTAACTGTTTCCTTTTTTTTACCATGGTCCGACCATTTCCTTCGTACGGTTATCGAGATGCCTTAGTCTGTCTGACGCCCAGGGCATATTCCTTTTTCAGGGTCAATACGCGGGCGATATGCTTTTTCAATTCCTTGATTTTCTTCGGATTCTCAACCTTGCTGGTGACGGCCTTGAACCGCTCTTTCCGAAGGATTTCCTTCGTTTCATTGAGGCTTCGATCCAGTTCCTCAAGCGTCAATTCTTCCAGTTTCCCTTTCATGAATCAATCCTCGCGTCTGCTATTCGTTTATTTTCACAATTTTAGTCTTGAGCGGAAGCTTGAACGCCGCGTTCAGCAGCGCTTCCTTCGCCAGGATTTCATCGATACCGGCTATTTCAAAAAGTATTTTGCCCGGCTTTACCCTGGCCACAAAACCCTCGGGATTTCCCTTGCCCTTGCCCATCCGGGTCTCAGCCGGCTTCTTGGTGAAGGGACGGTCCGGAAAAATCCTGATCCAGAGCTTTCCGCCCCGCTTGACCCTCCTGGTGATGGCGACCCGAGCGGCCTCAATCTGGCGCGCTGTAATCTCGCCCGGTTCAATGACCTTGAGGCCGATTTCACCGAAGGCTATCGTGGAGCCGCGATGGGCGGCGCCCCGCATATGTCCACGCTGCACTTTCCTGAATCTTTGTCGTTTCGGCATTAACATGGCAGCTATCCCTTACTCACTTTGTTTTGCGTTTTACGGTATATTTGTCTTCTTCGTCCTCGACGTCTTTCGTGAGAACATCGCCGTTGTATATCCACACCTTCACTCCGATCAGGCCGAAGGTGGTCAGCGCCTCGGCAAACCCATAATCAATTTCGGCGCGCAGCGTATGAAGGGGTATCCTTCCTTCCTTGTAAGCTTCCTGGCGCGCCATCTCGGCGTTGTTCAATCGTCCCGAGCAGACCACTTTGATCCCCAGGGCGCCGGTCCGCATCGCGTTGGTAATGGCCTGCTTGACGGCCCTCCGGTAGGGGAACCGCCCCTCGACCTGCTGGGCTATCTGCTGGGCGATGAGGCTCGCATTCTTTTCTGGCTTCTTCACCTCGATAATGTTTATATATACATTTTTCGACGCAATCTTCTGGAGCTTTTCCTTCAGGGCCTCGATATCGGACCCCTTCTTGCCGATGAGGACGCCGGGACGGGAAGCGTGGATATTTACATTGACCCTGTCAGGGAAGCGGTCGATGGCCACTCTGGATATTCCGGCTGATTTTTTCTCCTTCTCGACATATTCCTTTATAGCAAGGTCTTCATGAAGATATTTCGCGTAATTCTTTTTATCTTCATACCAGATGGAATCCCACGTCCTGTTGACGCCCACCCTCAGTCCTATTGGATTTACCTTTTGACCCATATATGGATACCCTTATATTTTAATTTTCGTCAGATAATACAATCCGAATGCTGCTTGTTCTTTTCTTGATCCGGTTCGCCCGGCCCCGCGCCCTGGGGCGGAACCGCTTCATGGTCGGCCCAACGTCGACGACGATCTTTTTAATGTAGAGATCCTTGTCCATGATATCGGGCTTGATGTATTTCGCGTTCGCCCCGGCCGAATAGAGCGTCTTCAGTATGAGGCGGGCCGATTTCTGCGGCATCGCCTTGAGAATTTCTATCGCGTACAGAAGCTCCTCGCCCCGTACCTCGTTGGCGACCAGCCTCGCTTTTGAGGCGGAAATCCTGTTATTTTTCGAAAAAGCTTGCGCTTCCATTGCTACTTCCTCTTGGCAATTTTATCGTCTTTCGTTCTATGGCCCCGGTAGGTCCTCGTCGGCGCGAACTCACCGAGCTTGTGGCCGATCATGTTTTCCGTGACATACACAGGGATGAAGTTTTTCCCGTTGTGAACCATCAGCGTGTGGCCTATCATTTCCGGAAAAATCGTCGATCTGCGCGACCATGTTTTGATGGCCTTCTTCGAGTTCGAGGAATTCATGTCCTCAATCTTTTTGAACAACTTAATGTCAACGTACGGACCTTTTTTTACTGACCGAGCCATTACTTCTTCCTTCGATTAACAATATATTTGTCGCTTACTTTATACTTCTTTCGTGTCTTGTATCCCTTGCTGGGAACGCCCGTCGGCGAACAAGGGTGACGGCCTCCGGACGATTTTCCTTCACCGCCTCCTAGTGGGTGATCGACCGGGTTCATGGCGACCCCCCGCACCTTGGGTCTCTTATTCATCCACCGGGACCTGCCGGCCTTGCCGATAGTCACGAGACCGAAGTCCTTGTTGCCGACTTCGCCGATGGTGGCGTAGCATTCCTGGTGTATCTTGCGAATCTCCCCCGAGGGGAGCTTGATCAGACAGTATGTTCCTTCTTTGGCGGTGATTACCGCCGACGCGCCGGCCGACCGGACCAACTGGCCTCCCTTGCCGCGGCTCATTTCAATATTAAAGATGTTGGTGCCCAGCGGTATGCTCTTAAGGGGAAGAGCGTTCCCGACCTTGATCTCGGCATTGTCGCCGGACATTATCGAGTCTCCCACCTTGAGCGTATCCGGAGCGACGATATATCTTTTTTCCCCGTCAATATAGGTGATCAGCGCTATGTTGGCCGAACGGTTGGGATCATACTCGATCGTATCAACACGGCCCGCGATGCCGTGCTTGTCACGCTTGAAATCGATGATGCGGTACAGGCGCTTGTGGCCGCCGCCGCGACGCCGCACGGAAATATGACCCTTGTTGCCGCGGCCCGCGTTTTCCTTTTTGCCCCTGGTCAGGGGTTTATACGGTTCGGTTTCCGTAATCTCGGAAAAATCGAGAACCGTCTTGTATCGTGTCGTCTGAGTTATCGGTCTAAATTTTTTCAGTCCCATATCTGGTTCCTCTTCAACTGTGCAAACCGGGCATCACCGGCTGTTATTGCGCTTCGAAAAGCTCTATCTTTTCGCCCGGCTTGAGCGTTACGATCGCCTTCTTCCATGCGCTCCTCTTGCCGGTCCGGTAACGGAGCCTTCGGTTTTTACCCCGCATGACGAGAACATTCACCTTCTCCGGCTGTACGCCGAACAGCTCCTTCACGGCGCCGTACACCATGAGCTTGTTGGCCTTCATGGACACCCGGAATACATACTTGTTTATTCCCATAAGCTCGGTAGTCTTTTCCGAAATAACCGGCTTTAAAATGATATCATTCGCGTTCATTATTTGCCGCCCTCGGCATATCGTTCATTCAGCTTCATCACCGCGCTTTCCGTAATGATGAGTTCCTTCGAATAAAAGATATCCTTGCCTGAAATTCTGTTAACATTATTGTAGGTCAGCCATGGAATATTCTTCACCGACCGCTTGAGCATCATATCGTCGCTGTCGGCGATGATGATCCCCTTCGAAATGGAGAAGGCCTTGCCGATTTTTGCGACTTCCTTTGTTTTCCCGTTAACCTTGAAATCCTCAACCACCTTGATGCTTCCCTGCTTTGCCTTTAGAGAAAAAAGTGCCCGGTATGCGGATCGCTTGATGGTGCGCGGAAGATCTATCCGGTAGCTGCGCGGTACGGGCCCGAAAATGGTGCCGCCGCCCCGCCATATGGGCGACCGGCTCGATCCCGAGTGGGCACGGCCCGTGCCTTTCTGCTTCCACGGCTTTGCGCCGCCGCCGCTCACCTCGGAGCGCTCCTTCGTCTTATGTGTTCCCTGGCGCAGGTTCGCGTTTGCCGATTTAACGAGTTCGTATATCAGTATATCGTTTACTTCAGCGCTGAAGACACTGTCGGACAGCTCGATCGAGCCTACGACTTTGCCGTCTATGGAATATTTATCAACTTTCATCGTCCGCCTGCCTATCGTTCGCACACTGTAATCAGTGTGTTTTTTCTGCCCGGTATGGCCCCGGAAATCAGCACAATGTTCTTATCCTCGAAGACCTTTACGATTTTCAGGTTCTTGACAGTGACGGTCCTGAAACCCATTCTTCCCGGCATGCGCTGGCCCCTCCACACTTCACTCGGGAAAGCGCAGGCGCCGATGGAGCCGGGGGCGCGGTGAAAGGTCGAACCGTGGGTCTCGCGGCCGCCGCCGAAGCCGTGCCGCTTGACAACGCCGGCAAAGCCCTTGCCCTTTGATACGCCGGTAACGTTGACGACCGTATTCTCGGCGAAGATGGAGCATTTGATCTCGCTGCCCACATCAAGGGATTCGTCGAATACGGCAATCTCGCCGAAAGTCCCGAGGGGCCTGATGCTCTTTTTCTTCAAATCAGAAAGTATCGGCTTGGTCAACCGCTGTTCTTTGACATCCCTGAAGCCGAGCTTCAACGCCGAGTAGCCGTCCTTCTCTACGTTCTTTTTCTGCACAACCACGCAGGGGCCGAGCTCGCACACGGTAACGGGCGTCGCCGTACCATCCTCATGTATAAACTGGGTCATCCCGATTTTTCTGCCAATAAGCGCCTTTTTCATCACTCATTCCTATCCAAAAAATATTAGATGATAAGGAAACTAAGATAAAGAACTATGCAAGGTCAGGATTTAATATCAACCGAAACACCGGCGGGCAGCTCCAGCTTCATCAGAGCCTCGACCGTATCAGAATTCGGATCAATGATGTCAATCAAACGCTTGTGCGTGCGGATCTCAAACTGCTCACGGGCCTTCTTGTTCACGTGAGGTGATTTGAGCACGCAGAACTTCTCGATCTTTGTCGGCAGAGGTATGGGACCCGCAACCTTGGCGCCGCTCCGATTGGTGGTGGCGACGATCTTCTCGGCTGATTGATCCAGCAACTTTGCGTCAAATGATCTTAGCTTAACCCTTATACGTTGTCCAGTAGACTTTGCCACTTCACTTACCTGAAATAATTTTTATATCATCAAAATACACAGGTCAGACCATCAGTATGATGGTCTGACCATAAAGTGCTATATTCGCGTCCTTAACAGAATATGCTACTCTATAACCTTTGTAACGACCCCCGCGCCGACGGTTCTGCCGCCTTCGCGGATGGCGAAACGGAGTTCTTCTTCCATTGCCACCGGGGTGATAAGCTCAATCGTCATATCTATATCATCTCCGGGCATAACCATCTCGACTCCCGACGGAAGGGTCACTATACCCGTAACGTCGGTCGTTCTGAAATAAAACTGCGGCCGGTAATTCCCGAAAAACGGAGTATGGCGTCCGCCCTCTTCTTTCTTGAGGACATACACTTTCCCGGTAAATTTCTTATGAGGTGTGATTGAGCCGGGCTTCGCGAGGACCTGGCCGCGCATAACCTCGTCTTTTCCGGTACCGCGGAGGAGGCAACCGACATTGTCGCCGGCCTGGCCTTCATCAAGAATCTTGCGGAACATCTCAACGCCGGTGCATACCGTTTTCTTCGTTTCGGTGAAGCCGATAATCTCGACTTCGTCGCCGGTGTGGACAATGCCACGCTCGATCCTGCCGGTCACGACAGTGCCGCGGCCGGTAATGGAGAAGACGTCCTCGATCGGCATCAGGAAGGGTTTGTCGGTGGCGCGCTTCGGCTCGGGAACGTACTCGTCCAGGGCTTCGGCAAGCTTGATAACCGTGGTGAACCATTCGCCGTCGGTTTTCTTCGCATCGGCTTCCTCAAGAGCCTTGAGGGCCGAACCGGGGATTATAGGAACTTCGTCGCCGGGGAATTCATACTTGGAGAGGAGCTCCCTGATTTCCATCTCGACCAGCTCGATCATCTCGTCCCGCTCGGACTTGTCTATCATGTCTACTTTATTAAGGAAAACGACCATGTAGGGAACGTTGACCTGGTGAGCCAGGAGAACGTGCTCCTTGGTTTGCGGCATGGCGCCGTCGCCGGCGGCGACAACGAGAATGGCTGCGTCCATCTGGGCGGCGCCGGTGATCATGTTCTTGATATAGTCGGCATGGCCCGGGCAGTCGACATGGGCGTAGTGCCGCTTGGGCGTTTCATATTCCTGGTGTGACGTGGCAATCGTTATACCCCGCGCCTTCTCTTCCGGAGCATTGTCGATCTGATCAAATTCAATAGGCTTGCCAAGACCATATTTCAAAAACAGGCATTTTGTAATAGCCGATGTCAGAGTTGTCTTGCCATGATCGATGTGACCAATCGTGCCAACGTTAACGTGAGGTTTGGTCCGTTGAAATTTTTCTTTACCCATTGGATTTCACTCCTTAATTATTTTTCCTGCACAACATTAAGTAAAATATCTACCCACAAAAAGGATGATATTAATGTATAACAATAAAGAATAAAATTGTTATAAGGAAACTTTTGACAAAACGAATTAGGTTGTTTCCTTTTTTGGTACTCATATCAGGTTAAAAATTGCATTTTTTATTTAAAACATTAAAAAAATACAAATTTTATGCGTACCGTTCAATTTTTGCCCATACAAATTGCGAGTTTTAGAATTAAAAAAAATGTGCTTATTCTGTCAACAAATTAATAAAAAATTATTCTAAATTAATGTTTTATCGATAAAAAAATCAGATTTCAGATCGTTTACTGGTACCCAAACTATTTTCAGGTGTTGCCCTTCCGGCATTTTTAATGAAAATACCGGATTTTCGAATATTTAAAAATTTTTTCCAAAAACCGTGTTTCTGCCGTTTTGGCATGCACGATCAATAAAAAATGCCGCTCATCCTCCCGATAATCCTATCAGTTATTTCTTTGGGGACGATCTCGTAATGGGAAACCTGCAATGTGTGGGTCGCCCTTCCCTGGCTCATGGACCGAACGCTGGTGGCGTAGCCGAACACTTCCGAGAGGGGAACGAAGGCGTCAATGACCTTCAGCATGCCCCTGATGTTGATATTATCGATCCTGCCCCGCCGCGAATTGATGTCATTGATGACGTCCCCGGTGTATTCATCGGGGCAGACGACTTCCAGCTTCATGATGGGCTCCATGAGGGCAGGCCCGGCCTTGCGTGCCCCCTCCTTGAAGGCGTTGTTGGCTGCGATGCGGTACGCCATGGGAATCGACGCGGTCTCATTGTAGGACCCGCCGATCAGGGACACGGCAACGTCATCCATCTTGTATCCGGCTATTACGCCGGCCTGCATGGCGTCACCCAGGCCCGCTTCGACGTCCTTGATCAGAGCGGCCGGGATCTCATCGCCCCTGAGCTCGTTCTTGAAGACAAGGCCGGTCCCGGCCTGTCCCGGCTCCATGCGTATAACCACGTGGCCGAACTGGTCCTTGCCGCCGATCTGTTTCTCGTACCTGTATTCCGATTCGGTGCCCCTGGTGATGGTCTCCTTGTAGGTCACCTGTGGTTTCCCCACGTTTGCCTGTATGTTGAATTCGCGGGTGATCCGGTCCACGATTATCTCAAGGTGGAGCTCCCCCATGCCCGATATCAGGGTCTGACCCGATCCCGGGTCGGCATTGACATGGAAGGTGGGATCTTCCTCTTCGAGGCGCCGCAGGGCAGCTTCCAGCTTTTCCTGGTCGGCTTTCGTCTTCGGCTCGATGGCCACGGAGATGACCGGATCCGGGAATTCCATTTTTTCAAGGAGTACCGGGTTGAATTCGTCGGCCAGCGTATCGCCGGTGCGGGCGCTCCGCAATCCCACCACCGCGACGATGTCGCCGGTGTAGACTTCCTTGATGTCCTCCCGGTCGTTGGCGTGCATGCGGAGGCACCGCTGGAGACGCTCCTTCTTGCCGGTCGTGACATTGAATACCTGATCGCCGGTCTTGATGTGCCCGGAGTAGACCCGCAGGTAGGACAGCTTGCCCACGTAGGGATCGCTCATCAGCTTGAACACCAGGCCGCAGAAGGGGGCCTTGTCGCTCGCCTCCCGCGTGACGATCTCTTCTGTATTTTTAGGATTATGGCCCTCGACGGGCTTGATGTCACGGGGCGAGGGAAGATATTCCACGATGGCGTCAAGGACCGGCTGCACCCCCTTGTTGCGGAGAGCTGATCCGCACAGCACGGGAAACACCGCTGTTTCAGCGGTTATTTTCCTTATGACGTCCCTTATTTCCTGCTCGGCCGGCTCCTCGCCTTCCAGGTACTTGTGCATGATCGCGTCATCGTGCTCCGCCACGGTTTCAATGAGCGCTTCCCGGTATGACCGGGCCTTTTCGGCTAACTCGGCGGGGATCGCCGCTTCCGCGATTTCATTGCCCAGCTCATCGGTCCAGGCAAGGGCCTTCATCGTTACGAGGTCCACGACGCCGCGGTGCGCGTCCTCGGTGCCCATAGGGATCTGGAGGGGCAGCGGAACCGCGTGAAGCTTTTCCCGGATCATGGCCAGGCACCGCTCGAAATCGGCGCCCACCCGGTCCATCTTGTTCACGAAGCAGATGCGCGGAATGTGGTAGTGGTCTGCCTGGCGCCACACGGTCTCCGACTGCGGCTCGACTCCGGCTACGCCGTCAAACACGGCGATGGCCGAATCGAGAACTCGCAGGCTCCGCTCCACCTCCATGGTGAAATCGACGTGGCCCGGCGTGTCGATGATATTGATGATCGTGTTCTTCCAGAAACAGGAGGTCGCAGCCGCCGTGATGGTGATGCCCCGCTCCTTTTCCTGCACCATCCAGTCCATCTCCGCGGTCCCTTCGTGCACTTCCCCCAACTTGTGGGTCTTGCCGGTATAGAAAAGGATCCTCTCCGTAAGCGTCGTTTTGCCGGCATCGATGTGGGCCATGATGCCGATATTGCGCGTTCTGTTGAGGGGCAGTTCCCGTGGCATATATACCTTCAGTATTCATGTAGATGCCGTGAAAAGCATCAGAGCAGCCTGGCCGATGTGATTGCGTGTAAAAGCGGCATGATATCTCAACGAGGCCGCTCTCGGACCTCCTGTCCTTCGCGGCACTCCTGCCATCCTGGCAGTAGTAGCGTCACGGATGAGGTCGACAGCCGAGTCTTACAGGGACGTAACTACGAGGCGGAACAAGTGAGATATCTGCCGCGTTTGCAATTGCGGCATTTCAAATGAATCCCTTTTATGCAAAAAAATGATAGATTCACCAGATGTAAAAATACCAGGAAAGCCTGGTATTTCGAACAATTTCATATTATACAAAACATGCCCCCGCCAGCGGCGGGGGCATGTGATTGACTTCAACTTACCACTTGTAGTGCGCGAAGGCCTTGTTGGCCTCGGCCATCTTGTGCGTGTCTTCCCTTTTCTTGATCGATGTTCCTGTGTTGTTGAACGCATCCATCAATTCGCCGGCGAGCTTCTCGAACATGGTTTTTTCGGAACGGGCCCGTGAGTTCGTGATGAGCCACCGTATGCCCAGTGCCTGACGGCGCTCCGGCCTGATCTCGACCGGAACCTGGTAGGTCGCGCCGCCGACCCGGCGGGACTTGACCTCCACCAGAGGTTTGGTGTTTTCAAGGGCCTGGACGAACACCTCGATGGGATCCTTCTGGGTCTTTTTCTGGATGATGTCCATCGCCTTATAGAAATTTGTCTCCGAAACGCCCTTCTTTCCCTGCATCATCATGCAGTTGATGAACTTGGAAACGAGCTTGCTTCCGTATTTGGGATCGGGTAACTGCTCCCGCTTGACTGGTCTTCTTCTCCGCATATTAGTTCCTCGCTATCAATGATTATGCCTTGGGCCGCTTGGTCCCGTATTTTGACCGGCTCTTTTTACGATCGTCCACACCGAGGGTGTCCAGGGTCCCCCGGATAATGTGGTACCTGACGCCCGGCAGGTCCTTGACACGGCCGCCCCGGATAAGCACCGCGCTGTGCTCCTGCAGGTTGTGGCCGATGCCGGGGATATAAGCCGTCACTTCAATGCCGTTGGTAAGGCGCACCCGCGCCACCTTCCGCAGGGCCGAGTTCGGTTTCTTCGGGGTAAAGGTCATTACCCTGGTGCATACGCCGCGCTTCTGCGGGCAGTTCTTGAGGGCGGGGGATTTTGTCTTTTTTCTCTTCATTTCCCGTCCCTGACGAATTAACTGATTGATTGTTGGCATTAGTACTCCTGTTCCTGATTACATATAATATCGTATATTCATACCATCGCCGGGATTTCTTGAACGATAAAATGGTATTTGCGAATTATGATATTTTTTGTCAAGTTATTAATTTGATTAATCGTGTAAGGCAGGCTTCCCGCGCCCATGGAATCCCGGGAAGCCGCTGTTCCCTACTCGTTATCCGCTACAACCTCTTCATCGGACGCAATCTGTTCGGCCTCGCCCGGAGGCGGCCCCTCGAGGTCGCCGATCTCGTTTTCATATACGCTGATGTTGCCGTACTGGCGAACACCGGTTCCGGCCGGGATCAGGTGTCCTATGATGACATTCTCCTTGAGGCCCCTGAGATTATCGACTTTCCCCTTGATCGCGGCATCGGTGAGGACCCTCGTCGTCTCCTGGAACGAGGCCGCGGAGATAAAGGACTCGGTGTTGAGAGCTGCCTTGGTGATCCCCATAAGGATCGGGATGGCCGTCGCCGGCTTCCCGCCCTCATTGAGCACCCGCTCGTTCTCATCGACAAAATCAAATTTGTCCACGATCTGCTCTATGACGAAGGTCGAATCGCCCGGATCGGTAAGCTTGACCTTCCGGAGCATCTGCCGAACGATGACCTCTATATGCTTGTCGTTGATCGAGACGCCCTGGAGGCGGTACACCTCCTGGATCTCGTTGACCAGGAATTTCTGCAGCTCCCGCGGCCCCTTGATCTTGAGGATCTCATGGGGATCCACGGCGCCGTCGTCCACCTGCTCGCCCTTGGCTATAAAGTCGCGGTCCTGGACGCGGAGGAACTTGGAAACGGGAATCGAATATTCCTTCACCGTTCCGTCCTCGCCGGTGACGATGATCTTGCGCTTGTTCTTCACGGTGTCGCCGATCTCTATGGTGCCGTCGAGCTCTGAAAGCGTGGCGGCGTCCTTCGGCGCCCTGGCCTCGAAGAGCTCCGCGACCCGCGGCAGACCGCCGGTGATGTCCTTGGTTTTCTCAGCGCCCCGCGGAATCTTCGCGAGGATAGTTCCGGCCGTCACCTTGTCGTTGCTGTTGACCATCAGGTTGGCCCCCTTCGGCAGGAGGTAGGTGATGACCTGCTTCGACGGCCCGACGATGTCAACGCGCGGCTGCAGCTTCTCGGTCTTGTACTCCACGATGACCCGCTTGGTTACGTTCGACGACGGATCTATCTCCTCCCGGAGGCTCTTGTTGAGCTCGACATCGACGAACTCGACCTTGCCGGTCACTTCCGTCAGGATCGGCTCGAACCACGGGTCGAAGGCGGCAAGGATCTCGTTCCTGTCGTAGAACCTGCCCGCTTTCGCCCTAATCTCAGTTCCCACGTTGATCGGAATGGAGTGGGGATCGCCCAGTATGTACACCTTGTTCTTTACGGGTTTAACCAGGCCGGAGTTCTTCGCGATGATGTCCTCGCCGTCTTCGGTCTTGGCTATCTTCACTCCGGCGTAGACCTTCTCGTTTTCGCCGACAAGAAGTTCCGGCTCGCCCTTCAGGGTCATCTCGGATACGACCCTCTGTATGATGAGATATCCACGCCGGACCGAGATCGTCTTCTTTTCCTCGGATTTCTCATCCTCGGTCCTGATGGTTTTCGACGTTATTTCCTTTACGTAGGAGGGATAGCTGAGCTTGATCTCGCTCTCTTCGACAGCCCGCGACGCGATGCCGCCGATGTGGAAGGTACGCATGGTCAACTGCGTTCCCGGCTGGCCGATCGACTGGGCGGCGATGATCCCGACGGCCTCGCCGATGTCCACCGGCATCGCGTTGGCCAGGTTGCGTCCGTAGCACTTGCTGCACACGCCGTGCTTGGCCTCGCAGGTGAGGACGGACCGAATCTCGATGGAGTCGATGTCCAGCTGATCTATGAGCTCCGCTATTTCCTCGGTGACGATCTCGTCCGCCTTGCAGATGACGTCCCCCGTGACCGGGTGAAGCAGGTCGTAGAGGAGGGTGCGTCCCAGGGCCCTGTCGCCGAGGGATTCGATCACATCGTCGCCTTCCTTGATGGCGTAAATGTCAATGCCGATGGTGGTGCCGCAGTCTACCGTGGAAATGACCACATCCTGGGCGATGTCCACGAGACGCCGCGTCAGGTAACCGGCGTCGGCCGTTTTGAGGGCCGTGTCGGCGAGGCCTTTCCGGGCGCCGTTGGTCGAGATGAAGTATTCCAGGACCGTGAGGCCCTCCTTGAAGTTGGTCCTGATGGGAACCTCGATAATTTCCCCCGACGGCTTCGCCATGAGGCCGCGCATCCCCGCCAGCTGGCGGATCTGCTGCTTGCTTCCCCGGGCGCCGGACTGGGCCATGACATAGATCGGGTTAAAACCGTTGGTGTTGGCCGACAGTTCCTCGAACATCTTGTCGGCGATGATCTCGTTGGCGTTGGTCCAGAGATTGATAACGCGGTTGTAACGCTCCTCGTTGGTGATGTAGCCGTTGCGGTATTCGTTCTCTATCTTCTCGAGCTTCTTGTCTTCCTCGACGATAATCTCGCGCTTCACCGTCGGCACGATGATGTCCGACATGGATATGGTCGGCGCGAATATCGTCGCATACTTGTACCCGGCCTCCTTAATGTCGTCGAGCATCTTCACCGTGACATTAGGCCCGTACTGCCGCAGGATCACGGAAATAAGGTGCGAGAGCTCCTTGTCGTTGATGACGCGGTTCACAAAGGGGTGGCCGGCGGGCAGCAGGCCGTTGAAGATAAGGCGTCCCGCCGAAGTCTCAATGATTTCATTGTTTTTGTTGACGAACTTGATCTTGGAACGCATCTTCACCTGGCCGTAATCAACGGCCCTGAGCAGTTCCGACTCCTCGTCGAAGAGCTTGCCCTCGCCGGGCGCGCCCTCGAGGATCGAGGTGAGATAGAAAATACCGAGGACGATGTCCTGCGTCGGCGACACCACCGGGTGGCCGTTGGCCGGCGACAGGAGGTTGTGCGACGAAAGCATCAGGGTCCAGCACTCCATCTGGGCCCGCGGCGACAGCGGCACGTGCACCGCCATCTGGTCGCCGTCGAAGTCGGCGTTGTAGGCGTGGCAGACCAGGGGATGAAGGCGGATCGCCTTCCCTTCCACCAGGATCGGCTCAAAGGCCTGGATCCCCAGCCGGTGCAGCGTCGGGGCCCTGTTCAGGAGCACCGGGTGTTCGGATATGACTTCCTCGAGGACTTCCCATACCTCGGGGCGTTCGTTCTCGACCATCTTCTTGGAGGACTTGATGTTCTGGACATAGTCCTTATCGACAAGGCGCTTCATGATGAAGGGCTTGAAGAGCTCGACGGCCATCTTCTTGGGGAGGCCGCACTGGTACAGCTTAAGCTCGGGGCCTATGACGATGACGGACCGGCCGGAATAGTCGACCCGCTTCCCGAGGAGGTTCTGGCGGAACCGGCCCTGCTTGCCCTTGAGCATGTCCGACAGCGACTTGAGGGGCCTGTTCCCCTTTCCCTTGACCGCGCGCTTCCGCCGGCTATTGTCAAAGAGGGCGTCCACCGCTTCCTGGAGCATCCGCTTCTCGTTCCGCACGATGATCTCCGGCGCGCGGAGCATCAGGAGCCGCTTCAGGCGGTTGTTCCGGTTGATGACGCGCCGGTAGAGGTCGTTCAGGTCTGAGGTGGCGAAGCGCCCGCCGTCGAGCTGGACCATCGGCCTGAGCTCCGGGGGTATGACGGGGATGGTGTCCAGTATCATCCAGTCGGTCTCGTTTCCCGATTCCTTGAAGGCCTCGATTATCTCAAGCCGCTTGATCAGCTTCTTGTCTATCTTCGCGTCTTTCTCTTTTTTCGCCTTGGCCTGGATCGTGGCCCTGATCTGACGCGATTCCTCGTCAAGGTCGATCCTGGTGAGGAGGTCCTTGATAGCCGTGGCGCCCATCCCGCAGACCAGGGTATCGCCGTATTTTTCGTTCATGGCCAGGAAGGCTTCCTCGTCAAGGGAGTCGCCGATCTTTATGTCCTCCTCGGCCGCGTCACCGGGATCGATGACGATATATTTTTCATAATACAGGACCGATTTCAGCGTATTGACCGTGAGGTCTAGGAGGAGTCCCAGCCTCGAGGGAACCGAGCGGTAGTACCAGATGTGGGCCACGGGACAGGCCAGCTCGATATGGCCGCCCCGCTCGCGGCGGACCTTGTAGTGCGTTACCTCGACGCCGCAGCGGTCACAGATGACGCCCTTGTACCGGATCGACTTGAACTTGCCGCAGTAGCACTCCCACTCCTTGGTCGTTCCGAAAATCTTCTCGCAGAACAGCCCGTCCCGCTCCGGCTTCAGGGTCCGGTAGTTTATGGTCTCAGGTTTTTTAACCTCGCCGTAGGACCACTCGCGTATCTGGTCAGGCGAAGCTAATTTAATCTGGATTGAACTGAAATCGTTAAAATCTCTCATGTTGCATCCTCTGAAAGAGTTGTTTACTTCTAAATTCCATCTATCATCCCTCACCCCCGGCCCCTCTCCCATTAAGAATTGAAGAAAGGAAAGGGGGTAAGATTAAGCGCTTAGTGCGGAAACCCTCTCCTTTTTTCCGAGCATCATGGGAGAGGGTGCGCAGAGCGCGGGTGAGGTCAGATATTCTTCAATGAGTCTATCTTGATCCTCTTCTTGGTCTTGCCGTAGCCCTCGCTCCATTCGGAGAGGCTTATTTCCTTACCCTTATCGTCGTAGATCCGGACGTCAAGGGCGAGGCCGCGGAGCTCCTGGATGAGAACGTTGAAGGACTCCGGTATGCCCGGCGATGACGTATTTATGCCCTTTACGATAGCCTCGTAGATGCGCGCCCGTCCGAGCATGTCGTCGGACTTGACCGTGAGGAGCTCCTGCAGGGTATAGGCCGCGCCGTACGCCTCAAGGGCCCACACCTCCATCTCTCCCAGGCGCTGTCCGCCGAACTGGGCCTTGCCGCCCAGAGGCTGCTGGGTGACCAGGGAGTACGGGCCGGTGGAGCGGGCGTGGATCTTGTCGTCCACCATGTGGGCGAGCTTCAGCATGTAGATCTGGCCCACCATGACCTCCTGCTCGAAGGGTATGCCCGTGCGGCCGTCGTACAGCACCGACTTGGAGGTCTCCGGCAGCCCGGACTTCTTCAAAAGTTCGCGGATATCGCTCTCCTTGGCGCCGTCGAATATCGGTGTCTCGAAAAGCGTATTCAGCTTTTCAGCGGCCCAGCCCAACTCCGTTTCCAGGAGCTGTCCCAGGTTCATCCGTGACGGAACAGAAAGGGGATTCAGCACGATATCCATCGGCGTCCCGTCGGGCAGGTAGGGCATGTCGTAAATCGGAACGATTTTCGAGATAACGCCCTTATTTCCGTGGCGACCCGCCATCTTGTCGCCGACCGATATCTTCCGCTTGTCGGCTATATATACCTTCACCAGTTCTTCCACGCCGGGGGCGAGCTCGTCACCCTGTTCGCGGGAAAAACGCTTCACGTCTATGACTATGCCCTCAACGCCGTTGGGGACCCTGAGCGAGGTGTCGCGGACTTCCCGCGCCTTTTCGCCGAAGATCGAGTGGAGCAGCTTGTATTCCGGCGTCAGGTCCTGCTCGCCCTTGGGAGTGACCTTGCCCACCAGGATGTCGTCGGGCTGCACGTAGGCACCGCGGCGAACGATGCCGTCCTGGTCGAGGTCGCGGAAGGCTTTTTCCGACAGGTTCGGGATGTCCCGGGTGATCACCTCGCGGCCGAGCTTGGTCTCGCGCGCCTCCACCTCGAACTGTTCGATATGGATCGAGGTGTAGGTATCGTTCTCGACGAGCTTTTCAGATATGAGGATGGCGTCCTCGAAGTTGTAGCCCATCCAGGGCATGAAGGCAACCAGGATGTTCTTGCCCAGGGCCAGCCGGCCGTTGTCGGTGGCCGGGCCGTCGGCGAGGACGTCGCCCTTCTTGATTTTCTGCCCTTCCTTGACCACGGGCCGCTGGTTGAAGCAGGTGCCCTGGTTGGTCCGCTTGAACTTCATCATATCATAGCTGATGGTCTCGCTGGCGCTCGTCTTGATCTTGATGGTCGCGGCATCGGCTGACTCGACCGTGCCTCCATGGTTCGATATCATGAGGACGCCGGAATCATAGGCCGCCTTCGGCTCGACGCCGGTGCCCACGTAGGGCGCCTCCTCGATCATGAGCGGCACCGCCTGGCGCTGCATGTTGGACCCCATCAGGGCCCGGTTCGCGTCATCATGCTCCAGGAAGGGAATCAGGCAGGTCGACACCGAGAAGATCTGCTGCGGTGCGACGTCCATGTACTGGATCTCCTTCGGCCGCTTGTAGGGGAAGTTGCCCCGGTGCCGGCAGGGGATCATGGTCTTCACAAAATTACCCTTGTCGTCCAGCTCCTGGTTCGCCTGGGCGATGAAATAGAGGTCTTCCCGGTCAGCCGTGAGATATTCGATCTGGTCGGTCAGCTTGCCGCTGTCCACGTACCGGTACGGGGTCTCCAGGAAACCGTAATCGTTTATCCGCGCGTAGGTGCTGAGGGACACGATGAGGCCGATGTTCGGTCCCTCAGGGGTCTCGATGGGGCACATCCGCCCGTAGTGGGAGGGGTGCACGTCCCGCACCTCGAATCCGGCCCGCTCGCGGGAGAGGCCGCCCGGCCCCAGGGCGTTCAGCCTCCGCTTGTGCGTGAGCTCCGCCAGGGGGTTGGTCTGATCCATAAACTGGGAAAGCTGGCTCGAGCCGAAGAACTCGTTAATGACGGCCGTGATCGGCTTGATGCTGATCAGCGCCTGCGGTGTGATGACGTCCAGGTCCTGGATGGTCATCCGCTCCTTGATGACGCGCTCCATGCGCTGGAAGCCGATCTTGATCTGGTTCATGATCAGCTCGCCGACGGAACGCACACGCCGGTTCCCCAGGTGGTCGATGTCGTCGACGACCGTGGGGATCATCTTCTTGTGCGTCTTGGAGCGCGGATCGGGATCGTCAATCTCGTATCCATCAGCCTCGGCGATGAGATATAAAAAGTATTTCAGTGAAAAAATGATGTCTTCAGGTTTCAGGGTCTGGGTGGCGAAATCCTCCATCCCGAATTTGCTCGATATCTTGTAACGCCCGACGGCTCCCAGGCTGTAGGTCTTCGGATCGAAGAAGAGGCGCTTGAAATGATCCGAGGCGTTTTCGAGGTTGGTCGGTTCGCTCTGCCACATGATGGCGTGGATCGTCAGGAGGGCGAGCTCCGATTTCTTCAGCTCACCGGCGGCCGAAGATTTCACGTGCTTGTTGATGAATTCCTTCTCCACCTCAAGGGTCGTGCTCAGGTACGAATCTTCCTTGTTGTTGGGGAACTCGATCACCTCGACGTCATGGACTTTCTCCTCTTTCAGACGGTCGATCATGTCCATACTGATGCGCTCGCCGACCTCGATGATGACCTCGCCCGTCTGCTTGCTGACCACGTCGCGGGCGACGCGCTTGCCGTTGAGCACGTCGAAATCCTCATCGCTCTTAAGGCGGATCGTCTTCGTGCCGTAGAAAAGCTTCACCACCTCCTCGTCGGTCTCGTACCCGAGGGCCTTTATGAGGAGTGTCACCGGGAACTTCTTCTTCCGGTCGATCCGGGCGATGATGTAGCCCTTCGGGTCCATCTCGAACTCGAGCCACGATCCCCGGTCAGGAATGACGCGGTAATTGTAGATCCGCTCGGCTTCTTCGTAGAAAAAGAAGATACCGGGAGAGCGGTGCAGCTGGTTTACCACGACCCGCTCGGCCCCGTTGATGATAAAGGTGCCGCGGGGCGTCATGAGGGGAATATCCCCCATGTACACCGACTGCTCCCGCACCTCCATGCTGTCCTTCCTGATGAGCCGTATGGTCGCTTTCAGGGGCGCGGCATAGGTGACGTCGCGCTCCTTCGACTCGAGCTCCGAATATTTCGGATCCCCGATCTCGTAATCGAGGTATTCGAGGACCACGTCCTCGTGGGGGCTCTCTATCGGAAATATCTCCTCGAACACCGCCTGAAGTCCCTGCGACCTCTTCTTGACCGCACCGGGCTGGAGAAACCAGTCATAGGACTTCAGCTGGATTTCTATCAAATTGGGCAGCTCAAGCCCCGTCTTAATCTTGCCAAAATTAACGACTTTTTTTGACTCTTGCATGGATGTTTAAACCTTTACCGAGATGTTTAAAAACGCCAAAAGGTTTGATTGTCGCCAACCAAACCTGTTGCTCGTTTTTTGTGGAAAAAAATGATTATCACTCGCCAGATTATTTTACCTCAACTGTCGCGCCTGCCGCAACCAGCTGCTGTTTGATTTTCTCAGCTTCTTCCTTGGAAACTTTTTCTTTGACCGGTTTGCCGCCGGCTTCGACGAGTTCTTTCGCTTCTTTGAGGCCGAGCCCGGTTATGGTCCGGACTTCCTTGATGACCGCGACCTTGTTGTCGCCGAAACCCGCGAGGATCACGTCAAACTCGGTTTGTTCGTCGGCTGCCTCGGCGGCAGCGGGACCCGCTGCAGCGGCCACCGCGACCGGCGCCGCGGCAGAAATGCCGAATTTCTCTTCCATCGCCTTGACCAGCTCAGCGGCTTCGATAAGAGTCAGAGAGCCGATCGCGTCCAGTAATTCTTGAACCTTTGCCATTGTGAATCTCCTTTATACTTAGTGAATTTCTTCAAGTTAATACGAATGAATCGTAAAAACCTATAAAGGCATTGTATCCGCATATTATATATACACTGGAAACAGAACCTTTTCTATTAAAATAATAATTTAAAACATAATTTTCCGCCCGAAAGCGGTATTATGCAAAACACATGCTACTGCTTGTTCTGGACCTCGGCTACCGCCTTGATGCCCCGCGCCAGGGAAGCCATGATCTGATTCATGCCCACCGCAACGCCCCGTGCCGGCCCGTTGATCATGCCCATCAACTGGGCGAGAACGACCTCTTTAGTCGGAAGATCGGCTATTGTCTTGATCTGGTCCTGATTATAGAGGACATTGTCGAGGTAGCCGGCGGAGTAACTGAACTTCTCCACGTCCTTGGCGAAATCCTTAAGCGCCTTGGCGACCTCTCCCGCATCATCCTTTGCGAAGGCGACGGCAACGGGCCCCTTCAGGTACTCGTCAAGGCCATCGATTCCCATTTCTTTCAGGGCCCGCTTGAAAAGCGTGTTCTTGACAACGCGGTAATCCGCGTTTTTGCCTCTGAGGGTCTTGCGAAGCTTGCTCAGGTCCTTAACCCTGATCCCGGAATAGTTCGTGAGGATGATGTTGCCCTTCTCCTTCAGCTGGGCGACCATGGACGAAACTTCATCGATTTTATATTGCTTTACCATTATTTTTCAATCCCCTTGTGGTTGAGTTTGATACCGGGCCCCATGGAGGAGCTGATAAACACCGATTTTATGTAATTGCCCTTCGCGTCGGAGGGCTTGTCCTTCATCACCTGATTGAAAAAAGCGCTTACGTTGCTGATGATCGCATCGTCGGTGAACGATATCTTGCCGATGCCCATGTGGATGACTCCGGTCTTGTCCGATTTGTACTCGACCCGGCCGCCCTTGAGCTCCTTCACGATGCCCTTGATGTCCTCGGTCACGGTCCCGGACTTCGGCTTCGGCATGAGGCCCTTCTTGCCGAGCGTCTGCCCCAGCTTGCCGACCTCCTTCATCATGTCGGGCGTCGCCACGACCGCCTGGAAATCGATCCACCCGGTCTTGATCTTCTCGATCATATCCTCGGCGCCAACATAATCGGCGCCGGCTTCCTGCGCTTCCCGCTGCTTATCTCCCTTGCAGATGACCAGGACCTTCTTCTCCTTGCCGGTCCCCGCGGGAAGGCTCGCCGAGCCGCGAATATTCTGGAAGCTCTTGTGTATCAGCTTGATCTGTATGTCCACCGTTTCATCGAATTTGGAATACTTGCACTCTTTCATCAGCTTGACCGCTTCATCGACATTGTACAGCTTGTTCCTGTCGACCCTGGTCTTCGCCGCCGCTATTTTTTTACCACGTTTCATTTCTTACGTACCTCGAATTTGTATCTGCGTCACGCGGCCGCGTCACTCGACAACGTCCACACCCATAGACCGGGCGGTCCCGGCTATGATGTTGACGGCCGCGTCAATATCATTCGCGTTGATGTCAGGCATCTTGATGCCTGCTATTTCCTCGAGCTGCTTCCGGTTAATGGTGCCGACTTTCGTCTTGTTCGGCTCCGATGAGCCCTTCTCGATCTTCAGCGACTTTTTAATGAGAACGGCCGCCGGCGGCGTTTTAATGACAAACGTATAGGTCCGGTCGTCATAGACCGTGATGATGATCGGGAGGATCGTCCCCATCTGGTCCTTCGTCTTCTCGTTGAAGGACTTGCAGAAATCCATGATGTTCAGGCCGTGCTGACCCAGGGCCGGACCTACCGGGGGGGCCGGGTTCGCCTGGCCGCCGGGAATCTGCAACTTGATTTCAGTAACAATGGTTTTGACTTTCTTTGCCATGATATTCCTCTACAGTAACCAAAAAGAAAATTCTTATTTAATAGTAGAATCTAATGATCCCGGCCGCAAAAAGCAACGCGGAGACCGTTTACTTACCCATTAATATTATAATATCGCTAAATTTTGCCAACCTGTAAAAAATCAAGCTCCACCGGCGTACCGCGTCCGAAAATCTCGACCTTCACCCGGAGCCTCCCCTTTTCAGGATACACTTCCTCGACGACGCCGCTGAAGTTATTGAAGGGCCCGTCAATGACCTTGACATGCTCTCCAACGGAGAAGTCCACCACCGTGGAAATCTTCTCCTTCGTCTTCTGCTCGCCCATCTGGTCAAAGAGGGAATTGACCTCCTCCCGGGAAAGCGGCTTCGGCCTGTTAGATCCGTAGGCGCCCACAAAATTAGTGACGCCCGTGATGCCCTTCACCAGGCCCCAGGTCTCGTCATCGAATTCCATCTCCACCAGGACATAGCCCGGAAAGAATTTCTTCGACCTGACCCGCTTTTTACCGTCTTTTACCTCGGGAACCTCGACGGTCGGTATCTTCACCTGGATCAGTTTTTCCTGCAGGCCGCGCTTTTCAGCTTCCTTTTCGAGAGCAAGCTTTACCTTGTTCTCGTGGCCCGAATATGTATGAACGACATACCACTCTTTCGCCATAAATTACTTCACTACGGAATTTATCAGATACATGAGACCGGCATCAACGGCCCAGAGAAAAATCGAGATGACCAGCAGGGCCACCACTACGACCATCGTAAAACTCGTTACCTCATCCCTCGTCGGCCAGGTGACTTTTTTCAATTCATCTTTAGCGTCACGGACATACGCGATAAACCGGCGGATAGGATCAAGGATCTTGTTCACGTCGGACCTACGCCTTTGTTTCCTTGTGATTCGTATGCTTGTTGCAGAACTTGCAGTACTTCTTCACTTCCAGCTTGCCGGTCTGGTTCTTCTTGTTTTTCGTGACGGAATAATTCCGTCGTTTACATTCCTGGCACGCCAACAGTATGATCTCGCGCATATCCCGTTCCTCGGCTTAATGACAAATTGTTACAAAAAAGTTGCAGTTACCCTGCAGTCAACCAATTATTAAAAAAATTGGAGTTACCCCTTGCGGATTTGGACACTGTGAGCTCAGCCATCAACGCACACAATGAGCCCACGACCAGAATTGAACTGGTGACCTTTTGCTTACCATGCAAATGCTCTACCGACTGAGCTACGTGGGCAGAGGTAGGTGGAAATCATAGAAACCACCCTTTTTTTGTCAATAAAATTTTGATATTTTCTTAACTCTGGGATTTTTTTGAATAATATGAAAAATATGGCATGTGCTTCTAAAAACCAAGCTTCCCCAAATGCAAGCCGATATGGCTGATAACATAAAAAACGGCACTGCAGTGCCGTTTTTTAATCTGATTTTTTTCTATCAAAATGCTTATTTTACAAGATATGACGGAATATCCTCATCTGAAAGCGTTCGTTTCAGCCTGTTTACGTCACTCTTTGATCCGAGGCCCTCAATCCGTACCTTATACATATCCCCGTCATTAATGATGGTAACGGGCTTATTGGTCATACCCTCGATTCTGACTTTCAGCTGATCGGCATTGCGCTTAGAATAAAAGGCGCCCGCCTGAATGGCATAGCCCCCTGACGGGCTGGAATCCTCATGGCTCGTGTCATCCGATACCGCTTCAATGTCGCCGTCATTCTCGCGTTCGATCTCCTCCCCGCCGCCTTTGTTAACTATCTGCAGACCCACCTGTGTCTCACCGCCCTTGATCATGCCGATTTTCTTAGCGGCGCCATAGGAGAGATCGATTATTCTGTTTCCCCTGTACGGGCCGCGGTCGTTGACGCGGACGGTTATGATCTTACCATTCTCAAAATTCTTCACTTTCACCATCGTCCCGAAGGGAAGCGTTTTATGTGCCGCCGTCAATCCATTCATGTCAAAACGCTCGCCGGAGGCGGTTTTTCTTCCATTGAATTCCCGGCCGTACCATGAGGCCTTGCCGACTTGAAAAAATTTCCCCTTTTTATACGAAGAATCGACCTCGTCGCCTGCGCCTGCTTTTTTATTCGATACTCCCTTATCGCTCCCACTGTCAGCGGAGCTGAACTCATTGCTTTCTTCATCGTAATCAGCGTTTTCCATGGAATCGCCGGCCTTGACATTACGGTAATCACGCTCTTTGGCGTAGGAATTGTCCGTTGCACAGCTCCCGTATAAAAAGAGCGCCAGAATCCCCACCGCTCCGAAGGCGCAATTTCTCGCTATTGATCTCATGGTTTACCTCCAACCTGCCGCACTATATAATATTCTCTATTATTTATCGGACATAAAAAAAATAAGCTTTATAAGAAAATTCCATGTTCAAAATAAACTATTTTTATCAAAGTCATGATTGACAGGGAGCTGTCCTGCGAGAAGGCGACATGGATGTCGCCGTTTCCGCCGAGTCAACAGGATGTTATACGAGGCGGACGAGCAGGACAGCTCCCTGTCAATAGATTCAAATGTAATATTTTTTCTGTGAGGTCAAGGGGCGGAGCCCCTTGCAAGCCCCGCAGGGATTTTTTTAAATGAGACATAAAACATTCTTGACCATATTGGATAAATTTAGTTATTGGAGAAAAAAGAATATCCCATGAACAATCCATCAGTTATTATACCGGAAACACACGTAAAAGGCAGGGGTATGAAGATCGTATCCAGCAAACCCACCATTACCCGGAAAGAGCTCGAGGCGGTCCTGGACTGTCTCATCAACGACGACCTGGTGGCGGGCGAATCGGTCAAAACTTTCGAATCCTCCCTGGCGAAAATGATAGGCCTCAAATACGCGGTGGCGACCAGTTCCCTCACGGCGGCCTACCATCTTGTTTTCAAGTCCCTTGAGATCGGCGGTTCCGACGAGATCATCATGCCATCCTTCTTTTCGCAGGCTCCCCTGAGCGCCCTGTCCATGACGGGAGGGAAAGCGGTCCTGGTGGATATTGAAAATGACTCAATTTTCCCTTCACTGGATGACATAAAGGGCAGAATAACAGATAAGACAAGGGCCATAGTGACCGGGCACCTCTTTGGCTTCCATTTCCAGGTTCGGGGCCTGGAAGATCTTTCAATCCCCGTCATCGAAGACATTTCCCATGCCATAGGCACCGAGATCGACGAGATACCTGCCGGAAGGAACAGCGCCTTTACCGTGGCATCCTTTGATCCGGCCGGCATAATCACGACCGGAAACGGCGGGATGGTTTTCACCAACAATTCCAAGAATTATTCCGTAATGAGAGATTTCCGCGGCAATGGCGAGGAGCACCTGCATTTTGATTATTCCATGACCGATTTTCAGGGCGCCATGGGGATTTCCCAGCTGGCAAAGCTCCCCGATCTCCTCCACCGGAGGCGTGAAATAGCCAGAATTTACCACGAATCGATCCGCATAACCCCCCATAAAACACCGTTCCAGTTTAATGAAAAATTCGCATACCAGGCCTTTCCCGTATTATTCAACCTGTCCAATGATAAAATCGAGACCTATTGGAGGAAAAGCCGCATTGAAGTGCACAGGCCCATAGCCTGTCCCCTCCACAGGCTTGCAGGCTACCAGGGACCAGAGTATCCCAACAGCGAACGCCTCTCGAAAAAGCTTTTTTCCCTGCCCCTGTATCCGACATTGAGCAGAAAGGACGTTGAAAAAATTTCGAAAAATATCGCGGGCTTTATTTAATCGCCCGAGGGTCATTGAAAAAAATATAAAAAAATTAATAAAATATATTGACGCTATATACTTTTTTTGTTTTATATGACAAAGTCAAAATTGATAAAAGAATTTCAAATTATTTTACATGGTAAATATTAATTTGAAGTTTTTTTATTTTTTTATTGATTTTTTAAAGGCATTATAATCATGATGCACAAAATTTATTACACAAACAGAAGGAGTACATAGTATGAAAAGAATTTTTACTTTGATCTTCGTATCTATCTTTGCTCTCGCTTTCAGCGCTGGCTTTGTTGCTTGCAAAAAAGCTGACAAACCCGAAGAGCCCGCAGTCGAAGAACAAAAAGCTGAAGAAGCTGCACCTGCTGGCGAAGAGAAAAAAGAAGAAAAGAAAGAAGAAGCCAAGAAGTAATTTTTTTCAAACCAGAAACAAAAAGGATGCTATCGAGCATCCTTTTTTTTTGCTTAAAAATTGCCTGATTCCGGGGTATTATGCCCGGGAGGCCAGGATTTCGCCCACCTTGTCCTTGATCTCGTCCAGGTTCGAGGATTTCGTCACATAGGCGTCGGCGGTCCAGGTCATGAAATTGCTCTTATAATTGGAATAGGCGGTATAGATGATGATCGGGATTTTCTTGTCCCGGGAGAGAATTTTCCCAAGGGCCTCGATGCCGTCCATTTCAGGCATCCGGATATCCATGATGACCAGGTCATACTTGTTGTTCTTCACCATGTCGACGGCCTCTTTTCCGTTGGAGGCCTGGTCCACCTCATAGCCTTCATCCTCAAACTCCATCGCATACAGTTCGCGCTGGTGCTTTTCGTCCTCGACTATTAACAATTTTGCCATAGTCCCCTCCACGCTGTATCATCCTTGTGCTAATAATAATGTACACTCACCGGCGCTTTTTTTCAATCAATTAATTTTTCATGGCCCGGTCCTGATTCGTCCGCGGGAATCGCGATCCCCGCGCATCAGCCCGGTACCGGAAGCCGTATGGTGAATTCAGCTCCACCCTCTTCCCTGTTTTTCGCGCGGATACTGCCGTTGTGGTCTTTGATGATTTTTTTCACGATGGCCAGGCCAAGACCCACGCCGGTGACCTTTGTAGAAAAAAACGGCTCAAAAACGATATTGGGATCCTCATCGCTGATACCCGATCCGTTATCGCTGATAGTGATGTCGATGACAGCCCCGTCGCTGGCCGAGCTGACGGTGATCCTGCCGCCGGTCGGAGTCGCGTCAAGGGAATTCTGGAGGAGGTTCAGCATGACCTGCTTCATCTGGTTGAAGTCCGATTTCACCAGGGGGATCTCCTCCGCAAGCTCCAGATAAATCTCGACCTTTTTCTCCTGGAACAGGTTTTTGAGGAGATTGACCGTGTCGCGTATGATCTCATTGATGTTGTTGAATTCCCGGATGAACTTCGCCGGCCGGGAGAAGTCCATCACGTTGGAGAGGGTCTTTTCGAGCCGCTCGCATTCCTTGAGGATTATCTCCGCGGAGGTGTCGATCTTTTTGGCGGTCTTCGATTTTTCCTTGGGCATCTGTATGATCCGCCGGGCGTACCCGCCCATGGTAACCAGGGGATTCCGTATCTCGTGGGCCATGTGCGCGGCGATCCTTCCCACCGCCGCGAGCTTCTCCGATTCCACGATGGCCTCCTGACGTTCTGAAAGCTTCTGCATCTCGCTGCGCGCCGTGTCAAGGTTCGAATAGCTCTCGATGGACATGGCGGCCTGGGAAGCGAATATGGATAGAAGCTCTATATTCTCCTTCATGATCGGCGCGTTGTTGAACTTGTTGTCGGCGACGATGATGCCGATGCCCTTGTTCACGACCACCAGGGGCGTGACGATGAACTCCTTGACGTCCATCAGTGTCCGGATATCCTCTCCCACCCGCTCATCGTTCCACGAATCGGCGACATGGACGCTCCGCCTACCGTTCAGGGCAATGGTGAAGACATTGGCCGCCTTTACGGGATAGCGCACCGCCAGGACCCGGGTCAGCAGGTTGATGCCCGCTTTCATCTCGGCGCTCTTGGTCTCGACGAAAGTTTTCTCGTTCGAGGCCGTCGATGCCGCGGTCCAGATCTCGATCGCCTCTTCAAAGGAATCGGGGCCCACCGCCATCTTCCCCACCAGCACGCCGTCCTCGACGAGGTAGAGCATGGCGCGGTTGAAGCCAAGGCCGGTCCCCGAGGTGACGCCGGTCAGGATCGTGAAGAGGACCCGATCGATTTCATCGTCCTTCTGGATCGATTCGGATATCTGGCTCATGAGGGATATCTGGTAATCGTTCCTGAGCTTCTTGGTAACGTCGTCGATAATGATAATGATCTGGCTCGCGTCCTTGACGACGATGTTGGATATCTTGATGTCGGCTATGATGGAAATCTTGTTCAGGGTGAGAAGGTGGGTCTTTTCCAGCACGACGGTCTTTCCGGTCTGCCTCACCTGGGTGATGCCCCCCTTGAGCCGCGCATTGACGAAATAGAAGATGTCCTCGATCTTCTTGCTGTACACTTCATCGCTCTGGAACTGGAATTTCTTGTAGAAGCCCTCGTTGGCGAAGAGGACCCGGTCATCGTCATCCAGAACTATGAAATAGGAGCTTATCGAGAAGATGATGCTGTTGTACAGCTCGATGAAATTATCAATCTCCTTCTTTTGGGCCGTCATGATGCTGTCCAGGTGCCTTCCGGCTGTCACGAGCTCCCGCTGTATGTCATCAAGATCGCTTACGATCTTGACCTCCCGGTACGTCTGGGCGAACTTTCCCTTCTTGAAATCCGAGACGATCTCCTTGATGTTATTGATCGCCTTGCGGTAATAGACCCAGTTACCCATGAAAAAGAGGAATGCCCTGACAACGAGCATCAATATGATGCATCCGGCGAGGATGTAGACCATTTTACTATGGATGATATGATACCGGGTATAGAGGAAAAACAGGGCACCTATGACGGCGCTGTCGGAAATGACGAGGATAATGAATTTGATAAAATAGAGTCTCATGCCATCCTGTGCGATACCGGTCTGTTAAATAATATTTGATAAAATTCGGCGGGTATTTCAATCTGTTTTTTTTGAGGATTGTAAAAAATTACAAACGCAAAGCGCCGATACCGGAACAGGGTTTCACCGGCACAAGAAAACCGACAGGAATGTGCACCTATGACAGATATTATAAAACAGGGCCGGCTCAAACTGGTCATTGCCACGGGCAATAAGAATAAAATACGGGAGATCCAGGATAAATTCTCCGAAATCGAAGGATTAGAACTGGTCCCCCTGAGCGAATTCCCCGATCCTCCGGAGGTGATCGAGGACGGTGTAACCTTCCTTGAAAACGCCTCAAAAAAGGCGACGTCCATCACCGCTTATACCGGTCTTCCCGCTATGGCCGATGATTCCGGCCTCGTTGTTGACGCCCTGGGCGGACGGCCCGGTGTGCTCTCCGCCCGGTATGGCGGAGCAGAGACCGATGACAGGGCCAAGAATCATATAATACTTGAGGAAATGAAGGGCATTCCGGCCGGGAAACGCACGGCCCGTTTCGTCTGCGTCATCGCCGTAGTGTTCCCCGACGGCAGGAGCTTTTCCGCCGAAGGGACCTGCGAGGGCGCGATTACCGAAGCCATGAAGGGAACCCATGGCTTCGGCTATGACCCGATCTTTTTTCTGCCCGACAGGGGCAAAACCATGGCGGAACTGCCCCTGGAGGAGAAAAATAAAATCAGCCACCGGGCCAGGGCGCTTGAGGCGATGAGTGAGTTGTTGAAGCGGCGGGTTTAAACCCGCCGTTATCGATGGCGAATCCGCTCCGATAGGCGCGCAAGCGCTTGCGCGCCTATCGGAGCGGGCGAGGTGAAAATGACAAAACAATTATCAGACAAAATCCTCAAGGCTCTTATAAAGCATTACCCCGACGTGAAGCCGGACCTGAAATACGGCAACCTGTACCAGCTCACCGTGGCCGTGATCCTCTCGGCCCAGACCACGGACAGACAGGTCAACGCCGTCACGGGAGAGCTTTTCAAAGCCTACCCGGACTTTGCAAGCCTCGCCCGGGCCCGCCTTTCGGACGTGCGCAGGATCGTGCGAAGCACCGGGTTCTACCGGAACAAGGCGAAGAACATCGTCGACATGGCGCAGGGAGTGATCGAAAATTTCAACGGGAGGCTCCCCGGCACACGGGAGGAGCTGGTCACGCTTCCGGGCATAGGCAGGAAATCGGCCAACGTCATCCTCTCCATCGGCTTCGGCGTACAGGCCCTGGCTGTGGACACCCACATCATCCGGATCGCCAACCGCCTCGCCTACGCAGACTCCCGCGATCCCCGCGTGGTGGAGCAGGCCCTCACGGACCTCATCCCGGAGCGGCTCTGGACCCACGCCCATCTCCTTCTTATCCGCCACGGCAGGGCCACCTGCAGGGCGCGGAAGCCCCTCTGCGGAGCGTGCCCCGTCAGCGGGCTTTGCGCGAGTCCCGATAAAACTGCATGAAAGCGGCGATGACCCGCGGGCTGTTGACGCGGTCGTCCAGATCCTTCGCCGGGTCATTGCCCGTCACCTTGGTAAGGGACAGGTACGCCTCCTGTGAAAAAACGGGATTGATGTCCGTGAGGATCGACACCAGGAACGGAATCGCGGAGAGGCTCTTCGATTCCGCGGCGACCCGTATGGTCCAGATCTTGAAATAGCGGTTCCCCTTGCCGTAGCGCTCTACCATGTCCGCGATATTGTCCGCGCAGTACTGCGACGCGTACTGCGTGTAAAAAGCGGAGTTGACAAGGGCCTCGCCGGAATCGACGGAGCGGCGCTCGGCGTAGGAGATCATCTGCTGGTACGGAATGGAGATACCCAGGTACTTGATGTAGAAGGCGATGATGTTGGACACTTCCATCGATCCGGACAGCATGAAGTTTTCCCATTCCGTGGGCGTGATCAATACCGGTCGACGATAAGCCCGTGAATAATAGATATAGTCGTACAAATAGAACGGGTTCGAGGTCTCGGTCACGATGGACTTGAAATTGTCCAGCGGAAAGGAATACCCGAGCCGCATCAGGATCTGGGCGGACCGGGCCTGGGGATATGAAGCGAAGGAGGCGAACCTGTACATCACGGTAAGGGTCGCCACGATCGAGGCATAGAAGAGCAGGCCCATGAGGACGCCCGTTACGATCGCCTTGCGGATCTTCGCCGTATCGACGACGATTTTATCGGTGATAAATTCGTAAATGACCAGAATCAGGCCGATGGTTATCTGGAATATCTTGAGCGCGGACATCACCGCCCCGCTGGGGGTGAAATAGAAGACCAGCTGGTAGATCAGGAAGTAGATCGCCGCGCCGCCGATGAAAAGAAAGAGCGTTATCTTCGGCCGCCGGTTGAACTTCAGGATAAGGAGGAGTATGAGCGAATAGAACACCGTGTTGATGAACCGTCCGTCCATCAGCTCCAGGATCGGGTTCCACGGCCAATTGTCCTTGTCGAGGTAATTGATGAGCGTGTATATCACCGTGGTCGAGTACACGATGACGAAGGGGAACACCCTTGTTTTGGCGAACAGTATCAGGATGCCGAAGCGCCGGTACATATTTTTGTACTCGTCCTTCAGCGGGGCGATATCGATCATGGAAAAGTTGAAGATGAGATAGAAAGAGAACACGTAGAGGTACACGTTCACGATGATGGGAATGACGTCCCACTTGAACTTGAGCACGAAGATCACATTGACGACATAGAGAAGGATCAGTATGTAGATGAAAGTCGTGACTTTCTTGATCTGGTTTGTCAGGATCGGTGTGGCAGCCATACTCTCCCGCCGTGTTCCTTGGTCATTGCTTTTTCATTACCGCTACCCGGGGAAGGCCGGAGTAGTCATTCAGTACGGATACGGCGTAGCCGTTGTCCGTGCCGGTTGTTTTAACGAACTCCTTCATGTCATCTCCGATCTCCATGATGAGGACCCCGTCATCGTCGAGAAAGCCCCCCGACTGGCTGATGACGCGCCCGACGGTTTCCCTGCCGCCGCTGCCGGAAAAGAGCGCCGCCTCCGGCTCGAAGGAAAGGTCTTTCTGCAGCGCGCCGGCGACGGCCCGGTCGACATAGGGCGGGTTCACCGCTATCACCTGGAAGCTCATGCCCTTCAGCGGCTCGAAGAGGTCCCCCCGGTGAAAGACGATCCTGTTTTTCCCGAGGATGCGCGCGGCGTTCCTGCGAGCCACGGCCAGGGCCTTTTCGGACAGGTCGGTGGCGTGCACTGTCAGGTCCGCCCGGCTGTGCTTCACCGCCACCGCGATGGCGCCGGAGCCGGTGCCTATATCAACGACCGCCGCATTGCGGTTGGCATAGTAGATCACCATGTCCACGAGGAGCTCCGTTTCGGGCCGCGGTATCAGGACGTCCCGGTTCACGGCAAACTCCAGGGAATAGAATTCCTTGGCCCCCAGGATGTACGCCATCGGCTCGAACAGGAGCCTCCGGCGCGCGAGGCGGCCGATCCTGGCCTCCTCGGCGCGTTCCAGCTCGCGGTCATCGCCGACGCGGAGACGGTACCGGTCCGTGCCGAGAATGCTGGCCACCAGGAGCTCGGCGTCCAGCACGGGGCTGGGAATTCCGGCCTCCTTCAGCTGTCCCGCGACAGCCGCAACCATCTCGGATACGCGCACGGCTCCACCTCGCAGCTATAAATTGACCTTTTTCAGCTCTTGTTCTATTTCATTTTTTCTGAGGGCTTCGATTACAGGGGCCAGCTCCCCCTCAAGGATCTTTTCCAGGGAATAGAGGGTAAGGCCGATGCGGTGATCGGTCAGCCTCGACTGGGGATAGTTGTAGGTGCGGATCCGCTCGCTGCGGTCCCCCGAACCGACCTGGGACTTGCGCAGGGCAGCTTCGCGCTCAGCACGCTCATGGTTGGCCTTTTCAAGGAGCCGCGCGCGGAGGACCCGGAGGGCCTTGGTCTTGTTCTTGAGCTGCGACTTTTCGTCCTGGCAGGTCACGACCATTCCCGTCGGCAGGTGAGTAATGCGGACCGCGGAATCGGTCGTGTT
The DNA here is from genome assembly GCA_017999915.1 of Spirochaetota bacterium. Classification (NCBI taxonomy): domain Bacteria; kingdom Pseudomonadati; phylum Spirochaetota; species Spirochaetota bacterium. The sequence goes on along the minus strand of JAGNKX010000014.1, from coordinate 55,429 downwards.
CACGGACTGGCCGCCGTGCCCCGACGAGCGGTACACGTCGATGCGCAGGTCGTCCGGGCTAATGTCGATCTCATCCTCCTCCGCCTCGGCCATGACCGCCACGGTCACGGCGGACGTGTGGATCCTGCCGCCCGCCTCGGTGGTGGGAACGCGCTGGACCCGGTGCCCCCCCGATTCGAATTTCAGGTGGTCATAGGCCTCCGGGCTCCTGACGGAGAAGATGATCTCCTTGTATCCCCCCAGTCCGGTGTCGCTCACGCTCAGGTATTCGATCTTCCAGCCCTTGATGTCCGCGTAGCGGCTGTACATGCGGAAGAGGTCCGCGGCGAAAAGGGCCGCCTCCTCGCCGCCGGTGCCCGCCCGTATTTCCATGATGACGTCCTTGCCGGAATTGGGATCCTTCGGCAGGAGCATGACCAGGAGCTTCTGGTCCAGCTCCTCGATCTTCCCCTTCAGGTCGGCGACCTCCGCCTGAAGCATATCCTTCATATCGGGGTCCTTCTCCTGGGACAGTAGTGATTCCGATTCGGCGAGTTCCTGCTTGAACTTCTTGTAATCCTCGTAGGCGTTGACGATCGGGGCCAGCTGGGAGCGCTCGCGCGTCAGGGCCTTGAACCTGCCCTGGTCCGCAATGACCTCGGGCTTGCTCATCTCCAGCTCCAGCTCGCGGAACCGTCCGGCTATGCTGTTCAACTTGTCATCCATGTGTCTCTCACAGAAAAAAAACGGCGGTGTCGACCGCTCGTGTATATTGTGCGCTCCCGGGAGGACTCGAACCTCCGGCACATGGTTTAGGAAACCACTGCTCTATCCTCCTGAGCTACGGGAGCACTGTTGATGTGCTAGTTTGGCATAAACTCGTATGGATCGGTAACGAAACGTTGGGGCTTTACTGGTACATGCTCTTGCGTCGCGAAGCAACAAGCCGCTGGAATTCCCTGATCTTCCGAACAACGATCTTGTCACCGAACAATTCAATCTTGTCAGTGCGGCTTAAATGTGTCAATTCTTTTTGCGCGTCGTCCTCGGTAAGGCCGGCCCACCGCGCCACGTCCTGCGCCGTCACCTGCAGGGTGATCTCGTTCTGCAGGTCCAGGTGCGGGTCCTGCTCGGCGAGCATCACCAGAACGTCCATGATCTTGAGCTGCGGCTCCTCCAGCAGCAGGATCATGAGTCGCCGCTTCGCGTCGTAGATCCTCTTGGAGAAAATCACGAGGAGCTTGAACGCCAGCTGGGGGTTCCCCGCCATCAGGGTGTCGAAATTGTCGCGGTGGAACTTGAGGAGCTTCACATGGTCTATGGCGATCGCCGTCGCGGACCGGGGCTGCTCCTCGAGGATCGCCATCTCGCCGAAGACATCGCCGTCGGTGAGCACGCTCAGGTTCTTTTCCCGGTTCTGGATGAACTTCACGATGCGGACATTGCCGGACTGGATGAAATAGAACTCGTTGCCAGGCTCCCATTCGCAGAATATGATCTCGTTCGGAGCGTACTCGACGCCGAATTTCTCGAAAAATCGTTCGTCCAGAGCCATCGCCATATCGCTACTTCCCCTGCAATTCCTTTATCTTGGTCAGCGCGTCGCTGTTGAGCTTGTCCTTCGGCGACATGTTCAGCACCTTGTTGTAATAGGCTATCGCCTTATCCTTCTGGTTCACCGATTCGAAGATCATGCCGATGTGGAATATGGCCGGCTTCAGGTACGGCGACCCGGTGAAATTCCGCAGTATCTTCGACATGAGGTCCAGCGCCTCCTTCGGCTTCCCCATTTCCATGTAGCATCGACCGGCATCGAAATGGGCCTTTTCGAAAATTTTCTTCTCATCGGGGCTTGCCGTTCTGTTCAGGCTGATGATTTTCTGGTACAGATCCAGGGCCGTTGTGAAGTTTCCCTTTCCAAAGGAGGCGTCCGCGGCATCGTTCAGGTCGCGGGGCGAATTGCTCGACGCCGCATCATCAAGGCCGAGATCGTCAAGGCCCGCCGACTTGGTATCCGAGAAAAAATCGTCCATTTCGTCGGAAAGCGCCGTGCCGCCCCCCGGTGATCCCTTCGCCGGCGCTTCCTCGTCGTGGCCCGCGTCGTCGAAATCGACCATGTCCTTCGACTTGTCAGGCTCGTCGAAGGAGAAATCATCCGCGCCGCCGGCCGCCGGCGGCGGTTTCGGAGCAGCGGGCGCCGGTCCCATGTCATGGCCGCCGATATCGGCCGGCGCCGGCTCGCCGGCGTCGATGCCCCTGATCCGCTTCATGGCCAGGGCCGCCTTTTCTCCGTCGGGATAGTATTCCATGTACCGCTTGTACGCGTACTGGGCGTGCTTGACGCTGCCGGCCTTGTAATAATATTCGCCTATCTTGAAGAGCTCCGCGTCGGGGTTAACCATCTCGGTCTCGCCCAGGACAGAACGCTCCATCTTGACGATGCGCCGGAGCTGGTTGCTGAACACCCTGAGCATCTTTTTCACCACGCTGGCGTTTTTCAGGACGAGGCGCTCGAAATCGGCCGGCGTCAGGACCAGCACCGTGGTGTTCCCCATGGTCTGGGCCGTGTCCTCCCGGGGATACTTGCCCAGCGCCGATTTGACGCCGAAGAACTCTCCCTGGCGGACCTCCTCCTTGTATTCCTCGCCGGTATCAAGCTTGATCGTCGTGAGGAACACCTTGCCGGACTTCAGTATGTAGATATATTCGCTCTTGTCTCCCTCGAAATATATGATCGAGCCAGACTTGTAAGCCCGTGTTATGATTCCCGATGGCCCTCCGGCGCCGTTAGACATGCGAGACCCCCGTAAACGTACTATAGATCAAATTCGATCGGCAGGAACGGAAATTCCTTTCTGAATCCCACGGCCCTGCTTATTCTCCGCAGCAGCCCGACGGGATCGCCGGTGATGATTTTATCAACGCCGTCCAGCACGACCCTCTGGTATTTGACTCCCAGGCTGTCGAAGACACCGGCGTGATCGGCGTCGCCGTACACGGGCGTGCCGTCGATAACGACCAGCATGACGTCGCGCAGGTGGCTATGGACCACCGATCCGGCCGGCGAGCCCCCCCGGTCCCTGAAGAGGCACAGGTCCGCGGTATAGCCCTCCTCGATGCGCCCCAGGTCCTTCCGGTGGAAGGCCCTGGCGGGGTTGACCGTGACCATCTTGAGGATGGTCTCGTCGGGCAGCTCCTCGTCATAAAAGCGCTGATATATCATCTTGTCGTATTTCATTTCATAGAGCAGTGTCTCGCCCCCCGTGGCGGAGGAGTCGGTGCCGATGCAGAGGTTGATCCCCTTCTTGAGGAACTTCCTCGCGTCCATTGTCTTGTTGTACATGAACATGTTGGAGTCGCCGCACCAGACGCAGGAGGCGCCCCGCTCCTTGACCAGGTCAAGGTCAGCGTCGGAAAAGGCGATGCAGTGGATGAACACCGAGTGCTCCCCGAGGCCGCCCAGGCGGTTGATGACCGACAGGTCCTGCTTCGTTTCATCGTCAAAACCCTCGGCGATGTGCGTCACATAGGGAATATTCTCCTTTTCCGCCTTCTTGTATTCGATGCCGATGCCTTCGCCCCACGCGAGGGCGAAGGAAGCCACCGAGTGGGAAAGGGCGAATTTCTTGACGGCCCGCGTGGGCAGCAGGTCGTAGAACTGGTCTCCCACGAAATGGGGCATGTGGTCGGACACCAGGGTCACGCCGGAAACAAGGTTCCGGTACGCGCCGAGGAGATAGAGGTCGCGATTCTCGATCTGGCACCGCTCCTCGTAGACCGGGGAGCTTTTAAGGTCGTTGTCCCAGGGGAGCCAGTTGATATAGGGTCCGTTGCCGATTTTAGGATAGTAGGTCCCCAGCAGGTGGTCGTGGGCATTGATGAGTCCCGGAACGATGACGCATTTGGAGGCGTCCAGGGTTATGGATGCGCTGCCGCCGGTTGAAACCGAGGCAAACTTGCCGTTGTTGATGACAATGGAGCCTTTTTTAATGGTCTTATCAGGAGTAACTATCGTACCGCCAGTAATTGCCCACTTATTCATTCCAAGAACCTTGCATAATATATTTTGCGGTTATTATAATTTCGACTTCCGGCAATAAAATAATTAGTCCCCGGCAGATTTTTATCACTGGATGGCCCGGAAGGCCTTTTTATTGGATTATGACTCTCTGGCTCAGAAACTAATGATAAAGTAAATTATTACTATAAACTGGTAGCGTCAAGTAAAATACCATTAATTACAAATCCCTGATTTGTATACAAAAAAATGGATCTCTCTGATGAATTATGGGGCATAACAGGCCTATATTTTAATTGACGCACTACGGCTCTGTTTGAAAATGGATGAGCGGTTTCCGGGTTCCCTCCCGGGAAACCATGGGGCCGGACCGGACTCCCCTTGATCCCGCTCCCGGCAGATACAGGGGCGACGCTGCGGCCCGGCATGAACTCAGACGGGGGATGGCCCATATGGAAATACGAATGTATCATGTTGATACGATGGAATATTCAGGTTCCATCGACGTCAAGGACGGATCCTGGCAATACCGGGACGTAACAAACGATCATATGATCAAGGTCACCAGCGGAATGCCCTTCAAGGCCGTACTGGCCTGTCTAATCAATTTCGATCTGGTCTATGACATAATCGAATGATGCGGCGCCGCGGGCTTCCCCGCTCGATGAACCTGATATCCAAGCAAGGAGTGTCCCATGGAAGCAAACACGTCAGAGCAGTATGATGTTCCCCTCTCGCGCATACCCCTCTTCCTCCTGTTCCTCATAGGCTTGCTTTTCCTGGTGGTCGGCCTTGACCTGGGATTGTTCCATGTCATCTTTCCCTATTTCTCCATTGACCCGGAAAAGAAGCTGATCTTCTACGCCTTTTTGCTATTTGCCGTCGGCTGCGGCGGCGCCATTGTGGCGCAGATGCTCCTCTACCTTGCGAAACCGCCGGTGATGTTCCGTGTCTCCACAGACGGGATCTCCTTCGGCACCGGTTTCCGCTACACCCTCTTTACGATACCGTGGAAATACGTTGATAGCGTCTCCTTCGGCGTTGAACCGACGAAGCTCATTGCCAACAAGCAGATCATGGCGGGGCTGCAGATCGCCATTGCCAATTCACCGGACATCCCTTCGAGCAAACCTACCTCCATCGGCGTCCTGTACGTCTTCAACTGCCTGACCCTGAGCTGGATCTACATGGGCCGGCCCACCGGCGAGGTGCGTGACAGGATCATCGAGATGAAGAAGAAACACGGATGAGGGCCGGTCACTGCCTGTGCTGCCTGCGGTATTTCTCGGGCGTGGCGCCCATGAACTTGGGGAATATCCTGTTGAAGGTGCGCAGGCTCTCAAAGCCGACCGAAAAGGCGATGTCGATGATATTATCATCGGTTTCAACGAGCTTTTTCGCGGCATCCCTGACGCGCAGCTCATAAATGTAATCGCCCAGCTTCTGGTTCGTGTAAGTCTTGAAGAGCTTGCCCAGGTTGTCCGGATGGACCTCCACCGACGCGGCCAGGCCCTCCCGCGACAGGTCCGAGGTGTAATTATCCTCGATGTACTCCTTCACCTTCTTTATCTTCTCCTCGGTCCGCGACGTGATGCTCAGGGAGGGCGTTTTCTTCTGGGCCTCCGTTTGCGACAGCCGGTCATTGAGCAGGGCCTTCTCGATGAGAAAGCTCTCCAGGCTTGTGTTCAGGTCCTCTATTTCATCCATCAGGCCTATCTGCCGCGACACCAGCACCAGGGTCGTGCCGGTGTACAGCAGCGCCGCTCCGTAGGGGAAGAGCATGTACTGGAAGAGGAAGCCGCAGTGAGCCTCATAGCCGGTGAACTTGAAGAGGTAAATGAACCCGTCATGAATGGCGGTGATGACCACGGCGCTCCCGAAAAAACCGAAGAGCTTCGCGTAGGGGCTCTTCTTGTAAAGCGCGGAGACATGGCACGAAAAATTGTAAAAACCGATGCCGACGGTCACGGAGATCATGAGGATGCCGTTGCTTCGCAGGGTGCCGGCGTCCGTAAACAGGGCCGCCATGGCCAGCACGACGGCCAGGTAGAGCCAGAGCGCCCTTTCTATTTTCTTCCTTCGCATATCGTAAATGCGGTGCAGGAAGATCGGATGCACCACGTTGAGGGCCGCCCACCCGATGCCGAGCATCTTAAAGCGCAGCAGCACGGTTCCGTAGGTGTTCCAGTAATTGCACAGCTCCAGGATAACGACGAGGCCGCACAGGAGTTGGAGGCAGTAGTAGAGGTATTCCTCCGACGACCGCCGCCTGATAAAAAAGAAAAAGAAGACCAGGAATATGGGCACACCCGCGGCGATGATGATGTAATTCATGGTGACCAGGAAAAAATTCCCGTAATTCCGCCCGGCCTGGAACTCTTCCATGCCGTCGAGGGCCAGGAGGCCCAGGACCTCGCTGAACAGATAATAGCGGATCCTCACCGCGATGACATTGGCCGCGCCGAAGCGGATGGCGGATTTCGGCACCGTATAAAAGCGAGGGTGGTTCCACATCGAAAGCTCCCGGGGCGGGAACCTCCCCGTGGAGCCGATCTTTTCCCCGTTGAAATAGGCCTCGTCGGCGTTGCCGATCCTGCCGAGGACCAGGCCCATGTCATCCCGGGGGGTCTTCGCGTCTATGGCGATGGTCTTCCTGAGCCAGAGGGTCCCTTCAATGGAACCGGTCCTATCCAGGGCGTAGCGCATCATGCTTCCCGGCAGGCGCACCGTGTCCCATGAAGAATCGTTGTATTCAGGGGCCGCAAAGGCCATGGTGTCGCCGAGGCTGATCCTCCATGGCCCCTCGACCGAAAGCCGCTGCCCCGGGCGGACGGTATCCGGGTCGGAGCGATCCGGCCCGGGCCGACAGGCGCCGCCGAGCATAAGCGCGGCGCCCATCAGCAGTGCCGCGACGATAAAATAGCGTGGTGCATTTCTGTTCATAATGTAAAACACGGTGCCGGCGACCCTGCGCCGGATTGAGCCTTTATTGAAGCTGAATGATAGGGGGCCCGAAAAATTAGTCAATCATAAACTGCCATGTTCCGCCATTGAGCAGAGGCTGTTATTCCCGCCGGTTTTGAAATCCATAATGAGCAATCATTGTGGCTCCCCCTGTTTTTTATTGACAACGGCAACTCCTTATCCTATACTATAAAAAAGGAGTCAGCCATGGATATTTCTAAAATGGAAAATCTCGATATAGTTTTGTTATGCGGCCTCTACGGTTCGGGAAAGATGGAGTTCGCGCAAAAGTATTTCCAGGGCATGGGCCGGAGCCGCATAAGCCGCTCCGAGATCCGCAGAAACGTCTATGAAATGACCAATTTCGGGGAGCAGTGGACCCCCGACCGGTTTTCCGAGGAAAACGACGCCCTGGTCAAGCATATTGAGCGGAAGATCGTAGAGCACCTGGCCCACCAGAAAAAGAAGATCCTCCTCATCAATACCTTTATCACCAGGCGGTCCCGCCAGGCCATCCTGGACCTGGCGCGACAGACCAAAAAAACCATCGGCGCCGTATTTCTTAACAGGACCCTGGAACAGTGCCTGGATCGCAACAGCAAGTCCGCCCTTGCAGTGCCGCAGGAGGTCATCTACAAGCTCAATAGCAGGATCGAGCTCCCGGAAAAATCCGAGGGTTTCAACGAAGTGATGGTCGTGACGTTTAAGTAAAGAACGGTCGCGCAGCTCTATCGCTTCGGGCCGTCGCATATTCATCAAGGAGTGGATGCTATGAAAAAAATCGTCGCCCTTCTCTGCGCCTGGGCCCTCGTCATTGGCGCCGCTGCGGGCCAGTCAAAAACCCTGAACTTCACCGGCGCCTGGAACACCAACTGGGGCCCCATGAGGATGACCCAGAAAGGATCGCAGGTGATGGGCCATTATACCGGGCAGTTCAAGGGGATCATCGACGGCGCCGTGACCGGGAACAGGCTGGACTTCACCTGGTCCCAGCCCAACGGCGAGCATGGCAAAGGCTACTTCATCCTTTCCGACGACGGGAACTCCATCGACGGCGCCTGGGGCATGAATGATTCCGATTCCGACGGCGGAAGCTGGTCCGGCACGCGGGTGACCCTCGACGAAGGGAAGTGATCCGCCCGCCCCGCGACACCAGAAACCCGCCGTCGGCATCACCTGCAGCTACAGGTAGAGCGCCCTTCCCTTCACTGAAACGAGCTTTTCCTTGACAAGGCCGTCCACGACGTCCGCCACTTCATCTTCCGGGCGCCCCATGATGGCCGACAGCCTTCCGGCCGTGATCCCGGGATGCTCCAGGAGAGCGCGGAGCACCATTCCCCGGAGCTGGCGCCGGGATCCCTCGAAGGGTTTCTGCCTCTGATGGTGGGCGCTCTTCCGGGACGGGTTGGGATGCCGTCGCTTGAGCATGGCGCCGTAATCCATCAGGGCCGAATACCAGTGATGGGGATCCTTCCGGTCCAGGGCCGCTTCAGCCAGGGGAAGGATATCGCCGTCGCTCACCTTCCTCTTTCCGTGAAAGAAAAAATGAATGAACACGGCGCGGATATTCGTTTCTATGAAGACCGTCGGCCTGTTGAAGGCAAAGGCGCAGATGGAGGCCGCCGTGGCCCTGCCGATGCCGGGAAGCTTCGCCAGGGCCGCAGGATCGTCCGGAACGGCACCGCCGTGCCCGGACACCATCGCCGACGCCAGCTCGTGGAGATACCGGGCCCTGCGGTTGTAGCCCATCCCCTGCCACGCCGCCAGGACCCGTGCGAGGGGCGCCGCGGCCAGGGCCTCCACCGTGGGGAATGACCCGACGAACTCCACGAACTTCTCAGACACGCGCGCCACCTGCGTCTGTTGGAGCATGATCTCGGAGACCAGGATATGGTACGGATCATCGGTGCGGCGCCAGGGAAAATCGCGACGGTGCTTCCGGTAATAGCCGTAAATGACGGAGCGGAATTTCCTGATCATGGCCCCATCGGGCTTCGCCGCCACTTTTCGCCCCTTCCCCGGGCCATAGGTCTCACGGAACTCGCGGACTATCGACGCATCATCATAGGTTTCATCGCCATACATGGCGGCACACTATAATGACGATCCCGGGCGATCAATATTTTTTTGATGCCGATGATTCTTTCGCTGATGGATTTTTTCAGGAAACCGCTAGATGAAAAACCTGATGAACCGCGCCACGAAATAGGCGCCGGCGGCGAGAAACATCGGAATGGAAGCGAAGAAGAGGGCCACCTCCATCGGCCTGGCCACCGACGAGTGCAGCACTTTTTTCCCGAAGAAATTATAATGGTAGTGTTCAGGCAGCTTGGCCCTGTTGTAGATCCGGATTAAGATCGAAACCTGCAGCAGGAAGGCCAGGATCATCAGGACGCCGGAGATGAGCCACATGAGGAGGGGCCCCCTGATTTTCCGGATCTGCTCAGGATAGAATATGGCAATGATGATGCAGATACCGGCGGTGACCAGGTTGACGACCGCGGTATTGATGTATTTGCGCAGCAAAGACTCGGTACGGATCCTCACATACCTGATCAAGTAATACAGATGTAAAGCAATGGATAAGCACAGAATCGTTAAAAGAAAAACTATGAGCACTCGGCCCCCCTATGGATATCATGGCCTTATCTCGCAAATGCTCCATCATAGCACAATGAAATATTAAGTCAAACAAAAAAGCGATTATGTTCAATTGGGATATCCCCAAAAAAAACGGGCCCCCATGAAGGCGGGGTCATGCGATCCCGCCTTCAAAGGACCCGCTTCTACCAAAGGTCTCCTATATGTTATCCGGCTTTCCGTTCGTCGTCCACGACCTCGTATTCAGCGTCGTAGACTTTTTCGCCGTTGCCGTGTTGCTGCCGGTCCGCCGGTCCATGGTCAGGCCGCGCTTCCTGGCTGCCGCCATAAGGCTCCTGTGCCCCGGGCTGCGGGCCGCCGGCATTCTGGTAGAGCCTGCTGCCAAACCCCGCCGCGGCCTGCTCAAGGCCGGCCTTTGCCGACCGTATCGCTGAAACGTCATCTCCCTCCATGGCTCTCTTGACCGAGGCGATCTCGCCTTCAATCTTACTGCGCTCGTCCGGCTGGATCTTGTCGCCGTTTTCCTTCAGCATTTTCTCAGCCGCGTAGACAGCGGAATCCGCTTCGTTCCGGGCGTCGATGAGGTCCTTGACCTTACGGTCTTCCTCGGAGTGGGATTCGGCTTCCTTAACCATGTTCTTAATCTCCGCGTCGCTGAGGCCGCCGGAGGACTCGATGCGTATCCGCTGCTCCTTCCCGGTCCCCAGGTCCTTGGCGGACACGTGGACGATACCGTTGGCGTCGATGTCGAACTCGACCTCGATCTTGGGTACGCCGCGCGGCGCCGGGGCTATGCCCACGAGCTCGAACCTTCCCAGGGTCCTGTTGTGGGCCGCCAGCTCCCGCTCGCCCTGAAGCACGTGGACCGATACCGCCGGCTGGCTGTCCTCGGCCGTGGTGAAGACCTGGCTCTTCCTCGTCGGGATCGTGGTGTTCCGCTCGATCAGCCTGGTCATGACGCCGCCCAGGGTCTCGATCCCCAGGGAAAGCGGGGTCACGTCAAGGAGGAGAACGTCATGGACGTCTCCGGCCAGGACGCCTCCCTGGATCGCCGCGCCGACCGCCACGACCTCGTCAGGATTCACGCTCCGGTTCGGCTCGCGGCCGAAGATCTTCTTCACCAGATCCTGCACCGCCGGTATCCGGGTGGAGCCGCCCACCAGGAGCACCTCGTCGATGTCGCCGGCGGTTAGGCCCGCGTCCTCGAGGGCCTGCACGCAGGGCTGCCTGGTCGACTCGATCAGGTCGCCGATCAACTGCTCGAGCTTCGCCCTGGTCAGGGTGAGGATCATGTGCCTCGGGCCGCTCTTGTCGGCCGTGAGGAACGGCACGTTGATCTCGGTCTGGGATTTGCTCGACAGCTCGATCTTCGCCTTCTCGGCCGCTTCCTTGAGGCGCTGGAGCGCCATGGTGTCGCCGGATACATCGATGCCGGACTGGTTCCTGAACTCCTGGATCAGCCACTGGATGACGCGCTGGTCGAAATCGTCGCCCCCCAGGTGGGTGTTCCCGTTGGTGGACTTCACCTCGAAAACGCCGTCCCCCAGCTCCAGGATGGATATGTCAAAGGTGCCGCCGCCCAGGTCGTAGACGGCGACCTTCTCGTTCTTCTTTCCCTTCTTGTCAATGCCGTAGGCCAGTGCGGCCGCGGTGGGCTCGTTTATGATCCGCTCCACCTCGAGGCCGGCGATGCGTCCCGCATCCTTGGTGGCCTGGCGCTGCTCGTCGTTGAAGTACGCCGGCACGGTAATGACCGCCTTCGTCACCTTTTCGCCGAGGTAATCCTCCGCGGTCTGCTTCATCTTCTGCAAAACGCGCGCCGATATCTCCTGGGGCGTGAAATTGCCGGCTTCTGTGCCGACCTTGACGGTGCCCCGGTCATCGACCACCCGGTAGGGTACCATCGCAATCTCGTCCTTCAGCTCGTTGAAGCGGCGGCCCATGAACCGCTTGATCGACCGGACCGTGTTGGCCGGGTTGGTGATGATCTGGTTCTTGGCCACCTGGCCCACCAGGCGCTCACCCTTTTCATTGAACGCTACGATGGAGGGCGTGGTGCGCTGTCCCTCGCTGTTCTGGATGACCACCGGGTCGCCGCCGGACATGACGGCCACGCACGAGTTGGTGGTTCCCAAATCTATTCCTATTATTTTGCTCATATGCTTCCTCCTTTTTTCCTAGCAGGAGGCCCGGCCTCTTTCCTGGGGCCGGGCCTCTTCCCATTGCTTTTTAATCCTGTACACGTATTTCACGGGGGGCCTTCAAACTGCCCCCGAAAGCCCCCCGGCCTCATCAATGCACTTCCACATTGATCTTTTTCGGCTGTGCAGCTTCTCCCTTGGGGAGTTCGATATCAAGGATGCCGTTCCTGTAATTCGCCTTTACCCCGTCGGCCTTGATGCCTTCGGGCAGGACTATGGTCCGCGAGAAGGAACCGAAGGACCTTTCGCAGTAGTGGTAATTCCGATTCTTGTCCTCTTCCTTCTTCTCTTCTTTTTTCTCGCCTGAAATCGTCAGGGTGTTTTCCTTCAAGGTAACATCAAGGTCCTTTTCATCCAGACCGGGAATCTCAGCCTTTACATGGACCGCCTTGTCGTCTTCATGGACATCAAGCTTCGGAAATACTTCTCCTCCCACCAAGTCAACCGGTACCATTCTGAAAAAATCATCAAAAACCGTTGAAAGGGCGATATCCGCATCGCTTAATCTAGCCAATCCCCATTTCATAGTTTGCCTCCTTTTATCTCATTTTGTTAGCACTCATCTTTATTGAGTGCTAACAAATTTCATAGTAAATATACATAGGACAGAGCCAATCGTCAATATTCTGGATAATTTTTTTTGATTTTTTTAATGCCAGGTCCCACCTAACCGCCAGCGGGGTTTCCTGGTTACTGTGGAATAATGACCGGGTAATATCTGCTCTGCCCCCCCATTGGAAAAACCTATGGCATTCCCAAAATCCGCCCTGGCCCCATGGTTATTGTTTTTTCCCGCCAATTCCATCAATTTAACAATTCTTTTTCTTGTATGGGGATGGGTCCGTAGGACCGACGGTCCCGGGACCCTTCTGCCGGGCATGAAAATAAGGTCCCGGATCCTCATGGGGTAGTGCTCCAGCTTTTCCAGGGCGACAGCAAGGCCCCGGGGGTCCCCGGTCAGCTTAACCGCGTTCAGGTCAGCGTCATATTCCCTGGTCCGGGACAGGGCAAGCTGGAGAAGCACCGTCGCATAGGGAGCCAGAACCAGGATCCCGATGGCCCAGAAAGGTATTTCCGCTCCCCCGAGCAATATCAGGGGAAAATAGAGGGCCACCATGATAAAGCCCACGGTGGAAAAAATATTGGTGAAGCGGCTGATGGCGTCTGCCAGTCCCATGACCCAGAGGTCATTGTGCTCCACATGGCTCACCTCGTGGGCCAGGATGCCGGTCATTTCCTCCCTGGTCATGCTTCGCAGGAGGCCGTCCGTGACCACGATGGCGGCCCGGTCCCGGCGTCCCACGGTGAAGGCGTTCATGATGCTGCTCGGCACATAATATACGGTGGGAACGGAATTCAGGCCCGCCCGCTCCGAGAGGATACCCAGGACATGATACAGGCCCGGCACCTCCTCCGGGAGGAGCTGCCGGGCGTTATAGGACCGGAGCACCATGGCGGGGGAAAGGCGGGGGCTCATGAGAAATATCATGGCGCCAGCCAGTATGGCCACCAGGAGCCCCAGCTTCCCCGCCACCATGAGGCCGATGACGGCAAAAATGGCCACCATCATACCCAGTATCAGGAGGGACTGAAGAACATTGATCAGCTTTCGTATAAACAATCGCCCCGACGCCATTGCCCCGACTCCTTCACTTCCATTCGCCCGGCATAATACCAATATACGGCCTTTACGGCCTCTCGCCAACAGTCACGAAAAGATTTATCTTCGCCTTGTTCCGCCACACCGCTAACTGGATGGTCTTCCCGATGGACGTCTTCTCCACGGTTCCGACCAGGTCGCCGAAATCCTTGACCGCGGAATCCCCCGCCTTCAGGATCACGTCGCCCACCTGCAGGCCGCCCTTGTCCGCCGGTCCGCCTCCCACCACCTGCCCCACCAGGGCGCCTTCGTTGTTCGGAAGCCCCAGCTCCTTCGCATACTCTTCCGTGAGGGGAACGATCTGCACGCCGATGTAGCCGCGCTTGATCTTCTTGTGGGTCTTGAGCTGCTCCAGCACCGCCTTGGCGGTGTTGATGGGTATAGCGAAGCCGATGCCGATGTTGCCCCCGGTCTGCGAATAGATCATCCGGTTGATGCCGATCACCTCGCCGTACACGTTGAGGAGCGGCCCGCCGCTGTTGCCCGGGTTGATGGACGCATCCGTCTGGATATGGGTCTGGGAATCGCCCATCAGGTCGAGGTCACGGCGTCCCACGGCGCTCACCACCCCCACCGTGAAGGTCCTGTCCAGGCCGAAGGGGTTCCCGATGGCGATGGCCCAGTCTCCCACCTTCACTGAGCTGGAATCGCCCAGGTACACCGCGTCCAGCTTTTCCTTCGGGCTGATCTTCAGCAGGGCCAGGTCGGTCCGCTCGTCGGACCCCACCACGGTGGCGTCATAGACGATGGAGTCAACCTTCACCTTGACCCTGTCAACGCCGTTAACCACGTGGAAGTTGGTGCATATATAGCCGTCCTCGGAAAGCACGAATCCGGTTCCCAGGCCGGTGCGTTTCTGCGTGCGCGGCTGGGCGGAGCGGGGTGCCCCGAAGAACTCCCTGAAAAAGGGATCGTTCATGAAGGGATTCTGCGGCATTTTCACTGTCTGCTCGGTGCTGATGTAGACCACCCGGTGCTTGTTTATCTCGAATATTTTCCGAAAGGCGTCCTGCACCTTTACCGCGTCCGCCACGGTGTTCCCGCTTTTCAGGGGGGATTCCCCGGGCGCGCCGAAGAGCTTCCCGCCGCGGCCCATGCAGAAGAGCGACAGGAGCAGCGCCATGGACAGCGCGGGAATGGCCGCCATGAAGATTTTTTTGTTACGCATATATATCCTCCGCGTTATGATGTACTGTTGTATTGCGCGTTATCGCGCTCTCTCGCCAACCTGGCATGCGGCGAGAACCATGATTTCCGACAACATGGTCCGCAACAACGTTGATTACTTGTTATTGTTACCCGCCGGGAAGGAATGTTACAGCGGGTGATAATAATTATTTTACTTGCAATCCCCGGCGGAAATCCCGTACACTTGCCGGAAGCGATAGCCCGTTGCGGTGATCCTGAAATCATGGCACAGCAAAAAATTAATTGTAACATAACCATCGGGTTTTCCACGACCAGGCTCCTGTCGTCACGGATCATTCGCTGGGCCACGGGCTCATCCTGCAGCCACGCCTTCATCGCCTTCGACGACTCCTCACTGAAGATGCGGATGGTGATGCAGGCCGAATCATGGGGCTTCGAGCTCAGGCCCTGGGACCGGTGGATACGCCACAACACCCTGGTGGCGGAGTTCCGCCCCGTCGGCCCGCCCCTCGAAGGCGCCCTCCAGCAGCTCTCCAAATGGCTTGGCACCAAGTTCGATTACCGGAGCGCCTTCATCATAGGGCTGAAGAGCCTGGTCCTGTCATGGTCCCGGAACCGCTTCACCCTGAACCTGAACCAGAGCCCGTGGAAGCTCACCTGCTCGGAGGCGGTGTTGCGGCTCCTGAAGCTCGGCGCGTATCCTTCCATGAAACGGCGCGACCCCGAAACCACGAGCCCCGGGGCCCTCCTGAAAATCCTCATGGAAAGCACCGGAGAATTCAAAGCCGACTACCTAAAGATCCGGTACCTCCAATTCGACCGGATGCTGCGGATAAACCGGAAGGATTATAATAAATCGGTTTTTGCATTCAACAAAAGGCGCCCCGTCGGAGGGAAATAATGCCCGGAATAGATTACATGAAAATAATCGGCGTGCTGTCGAAGACGCTGGGCCTTGAAACCATCGACATGAAGTTTCACGACAAATCGACCGAAAAGATCGATATAATTATGGGAGGAGAGGCGACGCAGGAAAAAAAATTCACCCTCTCCCTGACGAATTTTTCCGTGGAGCTGATCTTTCCAAAGGAATACCTCCAGGGAAAGGATCTGGATAAATGGACCACCAGGTTCGAATATGAGCTGGAGCAGGCCCTGATGAAAAATATCGACATCCACATGGGTGGAGACGCTTCCAGCCATATAGTGAAGATTGAATTATAGGAGGCATCCATGGCGCTCTTCTTGGTACAGCATGGCAAGGCCGCCCCGGCCGATGTCGACCCGGAACGGGGTCTCACCGCCGAAGGCCGGGCCGAAGTGGAGCGTATCGCCGATGTCGCCAAGGGCTACCGGGTCGCGGTCCGCTCGATACTGCACAGCGGTAAAAAGCGCGCCCGCGAGACCGCCGAGATCTTTGCCGCCCGACTCGGCGCCGATATCGCCGTAACCGCCATTCCGGGAATTGAACCCAACGACGATGTGGCGTCCTTTGCCGGGAAACTCAACGCCGCGGACAACGCCATGGTGGTGGGACACCTTCCCTTCATGGAAAAGCTGGCGGCGCACCTTGTCACCGGATCATCCCTGCGGCCGGTGTTCAAATTCCAGAACGGCGGCATTGTGTGCCTTGACAGGGACCAGGAAAACGGCTCATGGGTGATCATCTGGGCACTGATGCCACGCATCGGTTAATACCGCCATTTTAGAATTATTGTTGACATATACCGAACGGACGGTTTAAATACGACAGGTTAATCTTTCCCGCCCCAAATATGCCTGAGGGAGTATCACGATGAACGACACCCACGCCTGCACCAGGGACAGAGAACTGCTGGAAACCCAGGGTGCGGTACGTTGCACCGCCTGCGGCAAGGAAATTGACTACCTCACGTCGCAGGTTTCGGGCAATGCCGATGACGCGATCTATCTCTGTTTTGAGTCGATAAAGCAGAGGATCTTCGTGTACGGGAAATACCTTGGCGGACGGTACGGGGCCCTGATCATCCGCAAGTACTACACCAAAGACGAATGCCAGAGGAAAGTATGCGAGGAGGACATGCACACGCTCCTGGCGGCGGACAACCGCGAAGAGTATTCCCGCTTGGTGACATGCAAAAAAGGGAACATGGAATCGATCATCCTTACCAGGGACATCATAGAGGCCAGGAAGCGGGACCTCACCAACGACAGTCTCAAGGATTATTTCAAATATCCCAACAGCGAGAAAAAATATTTCTGCCACATCCACGCCAGGGATAACAATTTTACGTGCCAGTGCGGGGCCGAGCTCATACAGATGGGTTCCGAGAAGCACCGCGATCTCACCGGCATGGAGGACCAGAAGTTCGTGGAGACGTACATGCCGGAAGTGTTATCGCTTTAAAACCGCGGCCGCGCCGCCGTCCTACCATTCCTCTTCCTTTTTCTCTTCTTTTTCAGCAACGCCCCGGGACACATGCTCGCGGAGGCTGGCGGTGAGGCTGTCCAGCTTCTTTCGAATCTTGTCAATCTCGAACTTGTACTCCATCGGGCTTGACCGAATCTGCCGCTCGTCATAATACACGATAAAGTTGTCGAAGGTCACGCGGTAGCGGTTCTCCCGGGCCTCGATTGTCAAATTATAGCTGAACTGCCTGTCCACCAGGAAGTCGAAGTATTCCGAATACTTGCCCGTCCCCTTCGCGATGATCTTGCCCTTTTCCTTGTCCTTCACGACTATATCATCATTGACATTGACGAGCTTTTTCGCGCACCACTCCAGGGCCCGGTCGTAAATCTCGCTCTTCGGGAGCTTGACGTCGATCACCTGCCGCACCATCCGTTCCTTTTCGGGAACCTTCACCAGTCTCCCGCAGCCGGACAGCGCCATCAACCCGATACAAACACTCGCAATATATTTCATAGTGCACCCGCCTTTCACCTGGAGTGATCTTCTTCTAGTACAGGAGCCCAGTAAATCAAGAAAAAAACAATTCTCCCTTCAGGGAACGCGACAATAGCCGCCCCGCGAGGGATGGGCTCCATGAAATGGGCGCTGTTTCTCTGCCATGAGGTGATGAGTCACGAAGAAAAGGGGCGACCGGCTGTATAGCAAGGCTCCCCTATGATATGTTCACCAGGAATTTCATCTTGTCCGCGACAATGGAAGATTCATTTTTTGGAAGGGGCATATCAAGGGGGCACATGACCACAAGGGGCCTTTCCTTTTTATCAACGGTAATGACCCGGTAATCAATACTGCCGCTGTATTCGCAGAGAATGCCGTCAAGCTGTGAATTATAATGGTACCTGCAATTCTTGCAATCTTCAAGCTTCATCCATGGACCTCCTTTGCAGGCGCCCCTGAAGGGGCGCGGCATCCATCTTAATGAGACATAATACATTAAATTACTATAAAGGAAGGGGATTTTCAACTTTTTTTGCTGAAATTTCCCAAAAAGACGCATTTAAAAGGACCTCTTATCAAAAAAAACATCATTATGACAGAGTTTTCTTCAAATTCTAATGCAAGCGCTCACTCTCTAAAAACACCCCACAGCAAGCTATGGGGCATTATGTCGTATAATCTTTTGCGCGCTCTCTGTCATAAAAATGCCTCGACAAAATGGCATCAACCGTCTACATCGAATAACAGTTAACGAAATTCAGCGATTTACGCTAGGAGCCTTGCCATGGGAAAGACAAATCCAGGCAGAAATGCCGCATTCTTGAAGCATGGGGCCATTCTTGCTATAATGATGATATGCGCCTGCTGGATGGAAAGCTTCGGCGGCGAGGCCCGGCCCTGGGGACCGCGGGACACCGCGCTGCTGAGAAAAATCGCACTGGAGAAAAAGCCGGAACGGCGCCTTAAGCTGGCTGACGCCAACAGGGAGATCATAACAGAGCGGTGGCTCCAATCAGCGGCGACCCACGCCGCGACCCTCGAGAGCAACTACATCGATGATACGGGGCTTCGCATGACCCGCGTCATTGAGGAAATGGCCCGTAAAAAAAACCTGAAACATGTCATCGCCGCGGCCCTATATGCCAGGGGGGACATCCTCCTCGATTACCGGTACCGCGGCCGCGACGCTGAAAAGGCTTTCACCGACGCTCGGAATATTTTTAAAGGAGGAAAGGATAAGGATGGGGAGGCGCGCTGCGTCAATCGCCTCGGCGACGCCGCTTTCCGCAGGTTCGATTACCGCGCCGCGGACCTGAGGTTCCAGGAGGCCCTCAGGCTCTACCGAGAGGCGGGATCGTCCTTCGGCGAGGCCAACTGCACCAAGCGCTTCGGCGATCTTTCGCTCCAGGTGCCCGACTACGGCAAGGCGGAAAAACTCTATTCCCAGGCCCTTCCCATCTACACGCGGCTCCGGTCGATTTTGGGCGAAGCCAACTGCCTGAAGCGCCTCGGGGACGTATCCTTCAGCGCCGGCGCAGCCGGCGAGGCCCGCGCTAAGTACGGGAAGGCCATGGCCCTGTACATGAAGGCCGGCTCCCCCCTGGGAACGGCCAACTGCCGCAAGATGCTCGGAGAGATCGCCTTTGCGGCCAAGGATTTTACCGCGGCCCGGGAGGAATATCTCAGGGCCCTCGAGCTGTACCGGACCGTGCGATCGGTCCAGGGTGAGGCCTTTTGCCTGATGAGGCTGGGCGACCTTTCCCTCGCGCGGGGCGATCTCGACGGAGCGGAAAAAGACTACCTCCATGCCCTGGACCTCTACGAGAGAAGCGATCCCTATCCTGAAAAGACCGAGTGCATTCTGCGCCTCGCGGAGCTGGCGGCGGCGAAAAAAAACAGGCGGTCATCGGAGAAGCTTTCCGACGCGGCCATCAATACTCCCGCCATTCCGTCTTCGGGGAAAAAGGACGCCGACGCCCTCTACCGGCTTGGCTCCATCAACGCCAACAACCGGAGCTTTGATCGGGCCGAGCGGCTCTATCGCGAGGCGGCCCGCCGGTACAGGGCCGGCGGCTCCGTCATCGGCGAAGCCAACTGCATTTACCGCATCGGCGAGCTGTTCATGAACAAGAAGCGCTACCGCGACGCCGGGAGCCGCTTCGACGAGGCCCTCGGCCTCTACCGGAAGGGCAAATCGACGCTGGGCGAGGCCAACTGCGTTTTCATGAAGGGAGATATATTCTTTAAAAAGCCGTCCTATGAACAGGCGGGGAAGCGCTACGAGGAGGCCCTGGAACTCTATCGCTCCTCAGGCTCCCTCCTCGGCGAAGCGAACTGTATATACAGCCTGGGTGATGTGAGCTTTTATTCTCGAAATACGGCCGCGGCCCGGGACCGGTATCAGAAAGCCCGGCCCCTGTACACCAGGGTGGGTTCCTCCCTGGGAGAAAAAAACTGCGATACAAGGCTCCGTGAAATCGGCCGGTGAGCCCTTCTCGCCGGACTTTACCGCCGTGACGGTCCCGGCGCGACAGCCCGTGCGGTTATAACCGGACCTTTCTCATTTCGCCTCCGGCTCATCCACCCGGGGCTTTTCCAGGAAGCTGCCCGGCCGCCGTTCCTTCCCGGTCACGGTCCGCGTCGTCTTTTTATTCGCACCGGATTCCGATTCGGCGGCATCGGTCTTCCCCGAATCCTTAACGCCGCTCTCCTGTTTTTTGTCGACAGCTGTCCCGGATTTCCCTGCGTCCTTTTTGGCTCCGTCAGGCCTTGTCGTGTCCGCGGCGCTCTTCCCCTCTTTTGAGCCGGCCGGGTTTTTCTTTGCATTGGCGGCGGCATCCCCCTGTTTTCGTGGCGGGGTCTTGTCCGCGTCGGTACCGGCGGCTTTTTTCTTCGCGGCTCCTTCCTTTTTCATGGCATCCGCCGCGCCTTTCTTTTCGGACGCTTCGGACGCGGTTTTATCCTGTTTCACGGCTGCATCCGCGCTGTCCGCCCCCCGGGGCGCCCGGTCCCGCCTCGATCCGGTCCGCATCGCAGTGTCCTTGCCGGGAGCGGCCTCCCCTTTCTCGTACGAATTTTTCCCGAAAGAAAAGTCCCTGTAGGCATAGCCGCGGGGGATCGGCTCCGTAGCCATCTTTTCACCGCTATCGATGGTGACCATCTGGTTTTCCCCGATGACGATCTCCCCGTCGCTTCCGGCGCGGCGGACCGTTACGGATCCCCGGGAACAGGCCACCACGCCCCGGCCGTTCTCAACTCCGTACAGGAACTCGGTGCCCCGGACCGCTGCGACCATCGTCGACGACGACACGCGGAACGAATCGCCCTTGTTGACCTTCAGGAAGACCCTGCACAGAACGGTCCCTTTTTCCACGGTCATCTCCATGGTGGTGCGCTCTTGCTTCACAAGGCGCGTAAGAGCCGTAAAATCTATCAGGGTCTTTTCGTATATCTGGAGTGTGTCGCCGCCTATGCTTATCCGCGCATAGGAATTCGCCGCCGTCCGGAGCTTCATGCCCTCGGTCAGGACGTCTCCCGCCCGCGCCGGGGCGCTCCGTTCGCCGGAGAGAAGCGCCACGTCCCCGGCGATAAAATCGACGACGCCCCTCAGGGGCTCGGCGTCCTTTGCGCAGCTCCCGAAAAGCACCGCCGCCATCATAATCATCGCACAGGCGCATTGTCTCATCATGGTCCTCCAAAATTTCAGGCCCGGCGCGTCACGCCGGCCGCGTTTCACGTGCCGAGATACTCGAATCCCAGCAGAACTATATCGTCATTCAGATCAACCTTCCCCCTGAAACGGTTGATCTCCCCGATGATGTTATCGAGGGTCGCCTCCAGAGTCCCGGCGTTGCAGGAAAGAACCAGCTCCGGCAGCCGGTCGTAGCTGACGCTCTCCTTGTTCTCGTTCACGGTCTCAGGAATGCCGTCGGTGTAAAGGAAAATTCTGTCTCCCTTTGCGAGGGAAACGCTTTTTTCATGGAATTCCAGCTCCTCGAACATGCCGATGATGGTCCCCTTGCAGTTCAGGTACCCGGCGCCGCCGCCGGCGCGGACCACGATCGGGTGGGGATGACCGGCCGAGCTGAAGGTGAAGCGGGCCTCTCCCGGGCCGCTCGTGGTGAACACGCCATAGACGGCGGTGAGGAAGCTCAGGGGCATGTTGCCGAAGAGCTCATCGTTGAGAGTGGTGATGAAGTCGGCCGGCTTCAGGGCCATAACCCGGCACACGCGCTCCGAGGTCGCCTTCACCAGCGACAGGTGCAGCGCGGCGGAAACGCCGTGGCTCGACACGTCGCCGACGAAGACCCCCAGGCCGCCCTCGCGGAGCTGTATGAAGGAAAAGTAATCGCCCCCCACGGCCTCCAGGGGAAGGTACCGGTAATCGGCCCGTATCCATTCGAAGGAAGGGATCGTCGTGGAGAGGATGGCCCGCTGGATCCGCTGGGCCGTCTTGATATCGTCCTCTATCGCCTGGTTGCGCTTCCGTAAATTTTCCTCGCTGGTGCGCAGCGCCTCCTCCACTTCCTTCATCCGGGATATGTCGTGAAAGTTCACCAGGACCGCCTCGCCCTCGTTCCCCCTGATGCGCTGGGCGCTCTTTATTATGGGGATCAGCCTGCCGTCCTTGGTTTTCAGCATGGTCTCCGCGTTATCGATCTTTTCCAGGTTCCCCTTGATGACAGGGCAGGTGCAGGTCTCCGGGTTCTCGGGGCAGATAATGCCGCACTCCTCCCCGATCAGCTCATCGTAGCCGTACCCGGTGATGCCGCAGGTGATGCGGTTCACGTCGGAAATGGTCCGGTCCGCGTCGAGGAGGATGCTCCCTCCGGGGATGTTGTTGTACAGGACGCGCCACTTCTGTTCGCTCTGGCGCAGGGCCTCTTCCATGGCCCTCTTCTCGGTCACGTCGCGGATGATCCCGCCGAAGCCGATCGTTCTCCCCTCCGGGTCCAGGCGCAATGCCACGGAACCTTCGGCATGGCGGATGATGCCGTCTTTGCGGACAAAGCTGCCCTGCACGATCTTCTCTGAAACGCCCGTGGCAAAGACCTTGTGGAAAAGCATGAACATCCTGTTGTGCATTTCAGGCAGAACAAGCTCCCTGAAGCTCTTGCCGATGATCTCGTCAATGGAATACCCCAACAGCGCGCAAAAGGCCGAATTGACAAAGATGAATCGCCCGTCCAGATCGACCTCATAGTAACCCTCCTCGATAGACTCGATCATAGAGCGGTACTGGTCCAGTATCTCGCTGTGGCGGGTGTACTTTTCATTGACGGCTTTCACGAAATCACGGAGCCCGACGGGGATATCCTTTATGCCTCCGAACTGCTTTTGTATGAGGCCCTTCAGATTCTTGTGGATCTTCATGGGTATGCGATGATATTCACATTAATTTACGTGCGCCGTTGCGTCACTGTAGCAGATATCCGGCATCGAGTCAAATAATTAACTCTCGCCCCCGGCGGCAGGCCCATGTCCACGATCCGGTCTTTGAGCCTGCCGTAAAGCAATTCCATCCCTATCCGCTTCTTCATGGTTTCCCTTATGTGGAGCGTCACGAAGAGGGCTATGACCGCGGGAAGGGCGTAGATGTGGCAGAGGGGAGGATGGTGGCTCAGGAACATGGCGTTGATGATGTCCCACAGAATGATCCAGGCCGGGAGCACTCCGAAGTTGGCAACATAGGGCATCGTGACATCTCATCGCCGGATTGAATGCTACGGGGGCAATACTATCACCACCGGAGCGTTCACGTCAAATTATTTTTATTGATCGCGCCGGGGACGGCGCTGTCCCGGCGCGCCGGGACAGCGGGGAAAGCTTACTTCTTTATGTCCTTGGGAATATACTGCTCGACGTCGATGCCGTATTTTTCAAACAGGATGTTCCGGGACACATCGAACATCAGGAGCGAGATATTGTATCCCACCAGGGCCTGCAGCTCCCCTTCGCGGCTTTGAATCAGGGCGTCCACGGCGTTTTTCACCACGGCGGAATTAAGCCGGCCGAGGCCGAGGTCGCGGAGCATGCCGCGGTAGAATATCTCGGACTGCTTGCGCGCCTCCGACGCCTTCTGGTAGAGCCGGTAGCTGGTTTCTATATTGTCGGCCGCGTTCAGGATGTCGTCCTTGACGGTGCGCTTATACTTGTCCAGCTGGATCTGGGCCTGCTTGATCCTGAAGCGCGCGTTACGCTCCTGGATGTAGAGGTCATTGTCGCCCAGGGGATGGGTCAGCATGAGCTTTCCCTGCACCTGGGGATACTTGAACTGGCCGAGGTCCTTCGTGAAGGCGTCGGAAAAGCTGTTGTTCTCCGACGTGAGCCTTCCGTTGATGGAAGCGACCAGCGACGGCAGGGAATTGTTCTCCGCGATCCTGAGCCCTGCCTTGGCGCTTTCCAGGTCCCGTACCGCGTTAATGTAATCGGCCCGCTTCTGGTATGCCGTCTTCAGGGCCTCTTCGATATTGATGGCCGGGTACTTATTCGTGAAGACCGCGGTTCCGGTCACGTCAATGTTCTCGTCCATGTTGATGGTGGAGAGGAAGGCCCGCAGGGATTCCCGGTATCTCTGCCGCGCCATGGCCAGCTTCGCCTCCGCCCCGGCGAGCATCGAGTTGTACATGCCCAGGGTATAGTCGTCGGCAAGGCCGTAGGCGGCGTTGCGTGCCGTCATGTCCCGGACCTTCTTCGTCTCCCGGACCAGCATCTCGGCGTTCTCCAGGGAGACCTTGTTCATCACCGTGGTCCAATACTCGCCGATGACCTGCACGATGATAAGGGAGAGCTGGAAGACGATCCGGTCCTTCTGCTTCTTCGATTCGTTCTTGAGGATGTCCCGGGTCATCCGGTCGTTGATGCCGAAGGCGTTCTTCAGGAGCTCCTGCTGGACCGAGATGAATATGCCCGGCTTGTGCGGGTGCGACGGACCGTACATGCTGGAAAAAAGGGAGCTGGTAAGGCTACTGGAGCGGTTCATCGCGTCATACTCGTATTCCACGCCGCCGGCCACCGTGGTCCCGGACATGAACTTATGCGCAACGGTGGCGTTCACCTTGGCCTGGGTCACGTCAGTACCGGCAAAGGTCTTCTGGGAAGGGACGTTCCTCGAATAGGCGACCCCGCCCTCGGCGGACAGGTAGGTCGCGAACCTCTTCATGAACTGGTTATACTGCGTATCGAGCATTGCCACCTCGTAGCTCACGGCCAGCACGTCATAGTTCTGCTTCACGGCCCATACGATGGCCTGGCTCAGGGTTATCTTCATGGCGCCCAGCACCAGGGCCGGCTCCTCCGCCATTTCCACCTTGATCGGCCGCGCCTCCCGGGCCGCCCGGGCCTTGGCGTCGATGACAACGCCGGGAATTTCATCTTTTGTAGCGGCGCCATCCTTATTGACCTTCACTTCCTGGGCCCCGGCCGTAAAGGCCAGGCCAGCCACCATGCAGATGATCGCCGTATGTTTCACTACTCTTTTCATCTTCTTCTCCTGAAACGGTTTCATGCGCTCATTTCTTAAGATAAGATTCTATGCGACGGAAGACTTCCTCGTTGATCCGTTCATTCTTTTTTTCAATAAGGTATTTGAGCAGGTCTTCCAGAATGACTTTCAGCTCCTCGGGCAGGTCCGGGACCTTGTAGTGCTTTCCCCGCGGCGTAAGGGACTTGAACACGTACTCGAGTACGTAGCCGAACACGTCCTTTTCGTCGATGTCCCCGTACATCTCCTTGAATAAAGGCTTCCCCTTGTAAAACTCCCTGTTTATCACGTAAAAAGAAATAAATGTCGTTATGTTCATGGCCGCCAGGGTCGGGTAGTCCGATTCGAACTCGCCCGTGGCAAAGCCTTCTTCCATCACGGCAGTGAGAACCTTCTTGCGGGGTATGTCGTACTCCATGATCAGTGACTCGAGGTAGCGCTTCCCTTCCGCGAGCTCCCAGAAGATGATGCGCATCGCCTCGGGGTCCATCGCCCTCAGGTAGATGTTCACGATAAAATAAATGATAAGATAGAGTTTTTGGGATGCGGTCAGGTCCCATTTGCCAAGGTATTCAGGGATGGATCCCGGGGAGTCGTCGCCCCTGAATATCTGTCTCAGCACCTCCATGTACAGGGTCTCCTTGTCCGTGAAATAGTAGTGGATAAGGGCCTTGTTCACCGAGGCCCGCCTTGCTATGCCGGACATGCGGGCGCCGCTGAATCCCTGCTCCGAGAACTCCTTTTTGGCTGCCCGAAGAATCCTCTGCTTCGGCTGGATCGTTTCCTTTTTTTTCGTCATATCAAGCGGGCCTATGTCCCAGGGTTTAACCATGTGATTAAAATATTTAACTGTATGGTTAAATCTCCCATGGCCCCAATAATGTCAAGAAATTAATGGATGTTCATACGCGCCGGGACACTGCTCACCGGGGACCCATGCGCGGAAGATCGGCCAGGCCGCCGCCGCGCCTCGTTTCCCTATCAGCCCGCGGTTATCAGCTCATAATCGGGGCTGCCGAAACCGATCTCCCGGGCGTAATCGATCTGGAACCGGTACGGTATGTCATAGGCCATATCCGAAAGCTTTTTCCCCGCTTTCCGCTCAACCAGGTCGAGGGACGCCGCGTCGGCGGCGACGGGGTCGCGGGACACCACGATGCCGATGTCCGCCACGATCGGTTCATAATCGGTCATGCAGTCGCAATCCTTGGATATGCGGGTGAGGACATTGACGCAGAGGATCTTGTTCTCCTTGCCCCGGGCCACGCCCCAGGCGTGCTCCACCACCTTCTTCTGGAGGTCTTCGTAAGTGGCGCCCCAATTATAGGCCACGGCGTCGAAGCGGCACACCGCCAGGCACTGGCCGCAGCCGATGCATTTGGCGCTGTCGATGACGGCGCACTGTTCCGTCATGGCCACGGCGGAAACGGGGCACCAGTGAACGCAGAGGCCGCATTTCGTGCAGGCCTTGGCCTTGATGCGCGGCCTGGCCGTGGAGTGCTGTACCATCTTCCCCTTCCTGCTGGAACACCCCATGCCCATGTTCTTGAGAGCGCAGCCGAAGCCGGTTCCCAGGTGTCCCGTGAAATGGGACACCATTATCAGGGAGGGGGCCTTGACAACGGCGGAGGCGATCTTCACTGAAGAGTAAAGCTTGCCCGGGACCGGCACCTCCGTCTCCTCGTCGCCGTACAGGCCGTCAGCCATGATGATGGGCATCCCGGTGTGATTATACCCGTAGCCCTGGTTCTGGGCGTGGTTCAGGTGGGACACCGCGTCGGTGCGGTTTCCCTTGTAGAGGGTCTGCGTCTCGGTGAGAAAAGGGCTCCCCTTCCTCTCCCTGGCGAGGGCGCCCAGCATCTTCAGGTAGAGGGGCGGCACATGGCCGGTCTTTTTCCCCTCGCCGAAATGGGTCTTGATCGCCACCATGTCCCTTTCGGCTATGAAGCCGAGAAGGTTTTCCGCTGCGATGAGCTTCTCCAGGGAGGCGCACATCGCCCTGTCGTCAGCGGTTTCGGCCGATGGAATGAAAAATGCTTTTTCCTTCATAACGGTTATCCCTCTGTATAGCGCTCCAGGACCGCCAGGTTCTTGATCATGAAGTCCCGCACCATGGCCGCGGTCTCCTCGACGGTCTTGTCCTTGAAGGCGTCATAGGGAATCTCGTCGAACACCTTCATGATGATTTTCTGCTTGCCGTGAAAGTTCATGCTGTACTTGGGCAGGGCCTTGTTGGTGCCGCTGACCACGATGGGGAGGATGGGCAGCTTCATCTTGTGGGCCAGCTGGAACGCCCCCATCTTGAAGGACTTGATCTTACCGTCGGGCGAGCGGGTACCCTCGGGGAAGAAGAACACGGAGCTCCCCTCGGCCAGGCGCGCCTCACAGTCCCTCATCATCTGCTCGATGCTCTCCTTGTCGCCCCGCTTCAGCTTCACGTACTGGTTCAGGGACATGTTCCACCCGATGAGGGGCACCTTGAAGATCTCGATCTTCGACACCCACTTGTAATGGAAAAAGAGCCTGAAGGCCACCAGGATGTCCAGCTGCGACTGGTGGTTCGACACGATCATGTACGTGGCGCCTTTGCGCACTTTCTCCCGCCCCTCGGTCCTGATGCGCCAGGAGGGCATGATCCAGGTGTAGAGGGACGCCCAGAAGCAAGTCCAGAGATGGAGGAGCCTGAGACGCCTGTCAAAGAGATAGGTAGTTATCCTGAGAGTGAGGGAGACGAAGAAAAAAGGTATGGACGTGATCGCCACGAATGCCAGGAACGCGATAGATATGATACGGTTAAACATACGGGATTTCTCCTGTATTCATCGAATATAGGCCGGATTGGCCATGCCGGGACACGGCATGAGGTTCACACTAAGCACCAGGGAGATTTTTTTGCAAGAAAATATTTTCCGGCCGGCAAGACTTGATCACAACCAGGCCCCCGTTTTATCAAACCTTGCTAAAAGAGCAGTCATGGATTCATTTTGACATGCGGGCCGGGGTTATACCCGATTTTTCCTCAATAGTTTCAGCGTTTCTTCGTAGATTGTTCTGCGCGGGCCGATGGCGATCACAGAGATGGTACCGGATTTTTCCGGTTTGTAAATTATCCGGAATTTCTCCACGCGGAGACTCTTAAGGCCGGCCAGGTCTTCCTTGAGATTTTTTCCGATTGCCGGGTCTTCCAGAACAGCTGCAAGGCCGTTTTTTATCTTTTTCTTTATATAAGGATGCAGTTTCGATATAAAACGCCTCATATCGTCAGTTAATCGTAATCTCTTCATACCGGGCTTTGGCTATTTTCCGAAAAGGTCCTCAAGGCTGTACAGGGACGCGCCCTTTTTATATTTTTTCAGGGAACCCTTTATTTCTTTAATAAATTCAGCGTCGTTTTTAATGGCCCGAGTCTCTTTCAAGCCTTCATATTCCTCGGGGCTCATCAAAACCGCCACATCATGGCCGTTCCTGGTTATCATTATCTCGCCTTCGTACTTCTCTATCCGGTCGACAATCTGGCTTAATTTGGCCTTTGCTTCCGCTATCGGTATCGCCTTCATGGTGGCCGCCCTTTAAATTGGTCTGAATTATGGTCAATTTACACCTTTACCGGAACGGAGTCAAGTTTAATATCCGGCCATTCGTTGGCCCGGCATGAAGCCGGTCTGGTATAGAGCGAATCGATCTCTTCTTTGTATCGCTTAATAATCTCGTTTCTTTTCAATTTTAAGGACTGTGTCAGCATGCAGTTCTCCAGGGTGAATCCTTCGCTGAGGAGCAGGCAGTTCCTCGGTATCTCGTAGGACCCGACCTTATCAGCCAGCTCTTCTTCAATAGTTTTAACAATAAGGCCCCTGACCATGTCGCTTTTCATGGCATCGTCGGCGCCTCCGGCGAAGCCGTTGCCGCGGGCGAGCTTCAGAAGCTCCTCCGTATTGGGATAGATAAGGCACACGTTATGGGCCATGTTCAGCCCGTACACGAAGACCTGGTCGATGATAGGGTTCAGCTTTATCTCCTCCTCGATCTTCACCGGGGAGACAAACTTGCCGTTCTCAAGCTTGAACTGCTCCTTTATCCTGCCGGTAATATACACAAAGCCGTCATCGTCCAGGTAGCCCATGTCGCCGGTCCTGAGGCCGCCGTCGGCGGTAAGGGTCTCGGCCGTGGCTTTAGCCTTGTTGTGGTAACCCTTCATGACATTGGGCCCGTGGATGATGATCTCCCCTTCCCTGCTCTCCGGTCCGGTCGTTGCCCTGTCGATCCCGATCGTGACGCCGTCGATGACCCTGCCCACGCTTCCTATCCTGTACCCGAGGGGGGAATTCATCGCCGCCGCCGGCGAGAGCTCCGTCATGCCCCACCCCTCGTACACGGGCAAACCTATATCGAAGAAGAACCCGGTAATGTCGGAAGACAATGATGCGCCGGAGGAGATGAAGAACCTGAGGTTCCCCCCGAAACCGCGCCGTAGCTTTTTGAAAACAAGGGAATCGGCAAGCTTGAACATCATCCTGTCGACAAAGCCCCGGCGCTTATCGCCGAGGCGCTTCCTCCGCGCCACGGAGAGTCCCCTTTCGAAGAGGGCCCGTATTGGATAGGCTCTTTGATTTATCTTCCTCTGTATCCCGGTATATATGGTCGTGAACACCTTGGGCACAGCCACCAGTATTGTGGGCCGCACCAACAGGATATCATCGATTATGGTGGAGGCCTTTTCCGCGAACCCGGTGGAGCCTCCCAGGGAGGAGCCAAAGTTGAGCTCGATGGTCTGCCCATAGGAATGGGCCCAGGGAAGGATCGACAGGGACCGGTCTGTCTCGTCGATCATCGGGAAGGCCTTTGAAATAGCGTGGACATTGCTCATTATGTTGCGGTGGGTGAGGAGCACTCCCTTGGGCTCACCCGTGGTGCCGGAGGTGTAAATGAGGCTGGCCACCTCGTCCGGATCGGGATGGACCGATTTAACCGGCTTCGCTTTCCCCGTCTCTTCAAGGCGTGCCAGGCTATCCTTTCCTTCTCCTTCGATGATGATGATCGATTGGAGGCGCGGCGTTTCCCGCTTCCATTCCATGATCGCGTCATGGATTTTTCCATTGGCGACAAAGAGCGCTTTCACGCCGCTGTCGTTGATGATATATTTCCAGGTCTCCCGGAGCTCCGCCTCGTACATGGGCACGAAGGAGGCGCCGAGGCCCAGGGTCGAGTAATAGGCTATGGCCCATTCAGCGGAGTTGTTCCCAATGATGCCTACGGAATCGCCCCGGCCGATTCCCAGGGCGGCCAACCCGGCCCGGACATTGTCAATGCGCCGCCCCCCTTCTCCGTAGGTGATCCATTCGTACCGGTTTGTCTTTTTGTTCTTCGTGCCGGCCCAGTTCCTTCCGCTGTGCCGGGCAATGCTCCCCTCTATCATCTCCACAAGGTTATCAGGCATCGTTACATGGTTCATGGTATTTCCCCGGATTCATAATGTTCGGATTTCCGGTTCCCGGAGGGGCCTTTAATCCGGCAGGAAAACGACTTATCCTGCTGCCGGGGAAAAATATAGGGATTTTTTCAGGGGAAAGCCCGCCAAAACTACAGGTGTGGAAAATGCGGCATTACCAAATGTACAGCTGTAATTTTGGCAAGGTGCCATTAATCATCGGAGGCGTGGACACGCATCATCGCCTTTTCCGGATGTTGCCATCTACCCCCGGCGTACCAGGGCCATGATGGTGATGTCGTCGGATTGTGGCGCCCCGGCGGTGAAGCGTCTCACGTCGTCCAGGACCAGGCGCACGGCTGCTCCGGCGTCTGAAAAATCAGCTCTCGACGCCGTAGCCAGGAGGTTCTCCTCCGAGAACTGCTCCCGCGCTGTGGTCATCGCCTCGGTGACGCCGTCGGAATAGACGAGGAGCGCCTCACCGGGACCAAGGGTAATCGACATCTCCCCGTAAACAGCCTCCGGCAGGATTCCCATGGCCGGGCACTCCGGGATGTCCAGGAAGCGCGGGCCCGAGGACCCGCCGGCGAGGACCGGCGGGTTGTGGCCCGCGTTGGCGTACCGGAGCTCCCCCGTGGCCGGGTCGAAGACCGCGCAGAAGGCAGTGACGAAGAGCCTCGACTTGTTGTTGTCGCAGAGGGTCCTGTTGAGCCTGCTTATCGCCTCCGCCGGAGAGGGCGAATCGGCAATGACATTCCTGAACAGGGTGATGGTCACGGCCATGAAGAGGGCGGCCGGCACCCCCTTGCCGGACACGTCCCCCACCAGTATGGTGAGGCGGCCGTCGGCGCCCAGGACATGGTCGTAGAGGTCGCCCCCCACTTCCCGGGCCGGCTCCATGATTGCGTAGAGGTCGAAGCGGCTCCGCTGGGCCGGGTCTATGGGGAGCGGGAGGAAATCGGTCTGGATCTGGTGGGCAAGCTTCAGCTCGAACTCGATGCGCTCCCTGGTGGCCGTGGCCGCCGCCAGGTTGGCGATATATTCCTTGAGGGAAAGGCGCATGCCGTCGAAGGAGACCGCCAGCTGTCCGATCTCGTCGCCCGTGGCAATTGCGGGCAGAGGCTCGTCAAGGTCTCCCCGGGCTATCCGCTCGGTCGCCAGTGCCAGGGTGCGAACAGGCCGGGCGATGGTACGCGCAATGAGGACGATCACCAGGGTCATCAGGATGAAGCCTCCCACTCCGATGGCGATGAGGGCCATGGCGAGGGTCCGTTCCCCCTCGAAGAGCTCATCGGACGGGATCATGATCCCCAGGGACCACCCCGTATCCAGCAGGGGCGTGAAGTACACATAGGAATTGCGGCCCGAATGAAAATCCGTGATCTCCCTGAAGCCCGAGCGGCCGCCGGTCATGGCCGTGCCGATGGACTTCAGCTCATTGTCGCGGCGCCGCTCCGCAACCGAGAAGATGGTCTCCTTAAGAACAAGCTTCTCGTCCGGGTGGGAGATGAAGCGGCCCGCGCGCGAGATGATGAATGCGTAGCCGCTCCGGTACAGTCGCACGGTGGATAGATAGCCGCGGAGCCACTGCAGCGAGAGGTCGGCCGTGACAACGCCCCTGAAGCGGCGGCTGTCACCGCTCCCCTGATGGATGGGCGCCGAATAGGTGGCCATGGGAATCTCCCCGCCGCCGGTATCGTAATAGGGCTCGCTCCAGGCCGGCCTGTGCAGCTCCCGGGGGACACGGTACCAGTCCATGGAAAAATAATCGTACGATGGTCCGCCCAGCATTTTCATCGCCAGGGCGCCGTTGTTGCGGAACCAGTAGGGCGCGTAATAGCGCCGGCCGGCCATGACAGAGTCCGGCTCAAAGGCCGCGGCCGAGCCGTACATGGCCCTGTTGAACTCCATGTTTTCCCTGACGAAGCGGCCGATATCCGGCACGGCGCCCTGCTCAAGCTGCGCCGCCCGGTGGCGGATGAAGCCGCTGATGGTCTCCGTCTCGTCCATGAACCGGTTGGCGATGGAGCGGGCCAGGAACCTTGATTTTTCCCGCTCGTCATCGATGGCAAGCTCGGTGGTCATGTAATAATTGTAGATAAAGGCGGCTCCGAAGATGAGGCCC
The DNA here is from genome assembly GCA_017999915.1 of Spirochaetota bacterium. Classification (NCBI taxonomy): domain Bacteria; kingdom Pseudomonadati; phylum Spirochaetota; species Spirochaetota bacterium. The sequence goes on along the minus strand of JAGNKX010000014.1, from coordinate 22,934 downwards.
GCGCTCATGGCGAAGGCCAGGCTCAGCCTGAGGGTGAGGCCCCCCCTGGCGCGGATGGCCGCAATGATGGATGTAATTGTGGTCTTCATGGCATATCCTCGCAGTCCCCCCCCGTGGTGTATGAACCCATCGAACTCTATCCTGAATCCCGGCCGTCGTCATGGCAGCCGGAACAGCTATCGATCAGTCCCTGCTCAGGCCCTTGGCATAGAGCCTCACCAGGGCCGGCACAGCGGAGAGCACCGGGATCAGGGTGCCGCTTATAAGGATCATCCGGAAGGTCTCCTCCGGCATGGCCAGGGAGACCATGAACCCGGTAAGGTGGAAATACTCGGTCACCCGGGCCGAGGCGTACCGGAGGAGCCAGGCCCCTCCCCAGGCGCCGGCAAAGCCGATCAGGGCGTACTTGAACAGGATCGTCGCCGTGAGGAAGAGCCGGGAGGCGCCGATGAGGCGCAGGGTCCGGTAGTACTCGATCCGGTTCAGCACCGCGATCATGGTGGCGAAGGAGATGGCGATGACCGCGATGATGACGATGATCGACTGGAGGAGCCTGATTATCAGGGTGATGGACTCCTTGAGCTTCAGGATCTGCTGCGACACCCCCTTTTCGGCCTCAACCACCAGGCCCATGGCCCTGATGCGCGGCTCCACCCGGACCATGGCGGCGTGGTCCTTCACCTTCACGTAGGCGTACTGGTAATCGTTCCGGTACTTCTCTACGAAGCGCCTGTTGTATCCCGACACCAGCCCCAGGGGAAGGATCAGGGCAAAGGAATCGATCTGGTCCGTGAACCCGGCCACGACCGCGTCCATGTCATCGTAGCCTTCCAGGGTCTTCAAGCTCGACCTGCCCATGTAGAGCTTGAACCCGAAGCCGATGGCGCCGCGCTCCGATATGCGGGGGAGGCCGTTGGCCGCGGCCATGCCGTCGTTGTATGATTGCAGAATGGACCGTGGCAGGAGCACCGGGATCACCCGTTCTTTGGAGGAATCCTTCCATAATTTTTTGTAGCGCTCCCCGGCGAGCTCCGTGCCCACCAGCTGCCGGGGCACCCCGAAGGCGAGGATGTCGGTGCGGTAGCTGAAGCCGAGGTAGTTGACCCGGGCCTGTATCGGGATCCGGAGCGCCGACACCGGCAGGACCTCGGTGACCCCTTCCATGGCGCGGACCCTTTGCAGGGTCCGGTCGGATATGACGACGTTCTTCGGCCGGTCCACCTCGAAGAGGAAGAGGGTGCGGGGCTGCCGCGTGGATACCCTGATGGTGTTGGGCGGGATGGAGGAGGCGAAGCGGTTGTGGATGTAGTTGGCCAGGCTGTCGCCGGCTATGCGGAAGAGGCCCACGGCGAAGACCGAGAGCACCGCTGACAGGAGCACGATTACGCTCACGAACCTGCTCCCCCCGATCTCCTTCACCACAAGGTAGAGGCGCTGGATCATACCGCACCCCGCAGGGTCCCGTCCTCCATGACGCACACCCGGTCCGACTGGCGGTGCATGTATTCGTCATGGGTCACGATAAGGATCGCCTTGCCCGACTCCTTCAGGTCAAGGAGGATGTCGAAGATCTCCTGGGCCGTTTCCCGGTCCAGGTTCGCCGTGGGCTCGTCGGCGAGGATCAGGCTCGGCCTGTTCACCAGGGCCCGGGCGATGGCCACCCGCTGCTTCTGGCCGCCGGAGAGGACCGCGGCCTTCGTCTTCCTGAACTTGTAGATCCTGAGCCGCTCCAGGATCTCGTCGGCCGCCTCCCGGGTCTCGGCGCCGACGCGCCCCCTGATGCGGGCGGGGAGAAGGACGTTGGAGAGCACCGTCTCGTCGTTCAGGAGCCTGAAGGTCTGGAACACAAAGCCGATCTCGCGGTTGCGGCGGCGCGACGCGAGAATATCCAGGCCGTGGATCATCCTCCTGCCGTTGATGTAGACAGCGCCGGCGCCGGGCCGCGTGATGCCGGCGATGACATTGAGGAGGGTCGTCTTGCCGCAGCCGGACATGCCGGTGATGGAGCATATCCGCCCCCCCTCCAGGGACAGGTCGAGGCCGTCCAGTATCTGTTTCTTAACGCCGGCTATGCGGTATTGCTTCCGGATGTTTTCTACGCGAAGGATCATGAAAGCGCCCCCCGTATTTCACGCGGGTGACATTGTACACAGGGGAGCGGCATATTCAAGAAAAAATTGTCCGCCGGGCCGGGCATCGGGGGGCGGGTTACTTCCCCGCCAGGGGGATGGAGATGGATACGTTCACCTTCACCTGGGATTCGCGCCGGGTGTCGGAATGGTCGACGATGTTCCGGGCCGTCACCTCGCCGCCGTGCTTGGTGACGATCTTCTCGACCAGGGTGAGTCCCAGGCCGAATTCAAGGGTGTTGTACTGCTCGTGGACGAACTTGGTGAGCCGGTAGAAGGGCTCGAAGACCACCTTCTCGTACTCCATGGGGATGCCGACGGTCCCTTCCTCGCTCTTCTCCGGGTCGTTGATGACGGATACCACGGCGTCCTTCCCAGAGACGTTCACGAACACGGTGATGAAGGAATTGCGCCTGGAGAACTTCATCGCGTTGATGATGATCTCGTAGAGGGCCTTGGAGAAATAGTCCTTGTTCAGGTTTACGCTCAGGTCGTTGTAGCGGTAATTGAAATCGTTGATGACGATGCGATTGCTGTTGTATTTGCCGTATTCCTCAACCTTGCTGATGACCACCTTCACGGTTTCATACAGGTCGAAAAGGGATGTCTCCTTCAGGTCAAACTCATTGGAGATGATCCAGTCGATGCTGGTGAAGGTCTTGAAGGCGTCCTTGATGAGGTTCACGTTGTTCTGGATCATCTCGATGATCCGGCTGTCCACGACGTGTCCGCTCTCCGTCTTCTGGGCGCTGGTGGTCATCATGTCGATGAGGGACACCAGGGTGCCGAACCCCGCTCCCTGGGTGAAGCTGTTATGGATATTCTTGAAGAGGGACTTGTCGGTGCGGGATATGTTCCGCTCCATCATCTTTTCCTTCCATTCCTTCCAGTCGAGCTCGCGGTTCATGAACTCCTGGGTGCTGCTGTCCAGTATCTGCTTGGCCTGGTCCAGGGCCATTTTCTGCCGCTTGAGCTCGGTGATGTCCTCCGCGGTGATGATATAATGGGTGAACTGGCCGTCCTCGCCCGTTATGGGGGACACGTTTGCCTTCGCGTAATAGAGCTCGCCGTCCTTTTTGAGGCTGTAGAGCTCGCCCTTCCACGTTTTATCGCAGGTCATCCTTTTCCACACGTCATTCTCGTGCAGGATGGGGTTACCGGGATCATTCACGTTCTTTCCCACGACCTCGTTCCTGCCGTATCCGGAAATATCCGCGAAGGCCGAGTTCACGTACTCCACGATCCCTTCCCTGTCGATGATGACCACCATGTTCGGGTTCTGCTCGATGGCGTGTCCGAATATCTTCAGGCTCTGCTCGATATTCTTCCGGAGCCCCACTTCCCGCTCCATGCTCTTGTTGGCCGCGGTGAGCTCGCGGGTGCGGTTTGCCACCTGCTCCTCGAGGTCCTTCTGGTAGGAAGCCTGCTTGTCCTTCAACATTTTCTGGTACGTCATATCCCTGACGATGACCAGCGCCTGGCCCGGCGCGGTGGGGATGATCCGCGCCTCGTAATAGACCTTGATTCCCTGGCGCATCAGGGCATAATCGAATATCGCCATCTGGCGGCTGTCCAGCGCGGAGGATATGACGGAGCGGGCCTTGTCCGCGACCTTGGCGGTCCAGAGATGCCCCGCCGTCTGCCGCTCGACATCATTGAGATACTCCCCCTCCCGGGTCACGTAAAAGACCGTATCCGGCAGCGATGACAGGATCGTGCGGTTCCGCTCCTCCGCCTCATAGAGCCGCTTTTCCATGTCGATCTTGTAGAGCGCCATCTCGATCGTGGCATAGATCATGTTTTTATCATAGGGCTTCAGGATGTACCCGTAGGGAACCGAATCCCGGGCCCGCATGATCGTCTTGTCGTCGGTGCTGACCGTCGTATAGATGACTGGAATGCTGCATTGTTCGTGGATCCTCTGGGCGGCGGTGATACCGTCGATGTCGCCCTTGAGGGTGATGTCCATGAGGATCAGGTCCGGCCTCAGGTCGTAGGCGGTCTGGATGGCCTTCTCTCCCGAATCGACGGTGTCAAAGACGGTGTACCCGTATTTCCTCAGTATCTGGGAGAGAAGAAGCGCCGATGGGGCGTCGTCCTCAACAATGAGAATTTTTTTCGGATCGGTCATAGAGTTACATTCCGGGACCAGGGGGTATTGCGAAACCAGAGGAATGATAGTTCCCTGTTAATTTCATATGCCCTTATATTATTAAAATATGAAAAGTCAATAACAAATTGTCCCATTTTTTTGTTTACATGCCGCATTAATCCCTGTACTTTGATGTCAGATGGAGTAAGATATGGCGGGTGAAAAAAAACGTGAAGATATTTCCGAGGGCGGCGCTGAAAGCCTGCTGGAGGAAATAACGGAATTTATCGATTTTACCACTTTTAACAAGATCATCAACAAGCTGACCGATTACGCCGAGATCATCAGCGAGGGCAAGATCTCCGGCATCATCAACTACAACTTCCGCCTCAACAGCAATCAGACCGGCAAGGTCATCAGGCTGCTTGAAAGCATCCAGGCCGTCACCCGCATCTACAACCTCGCCCTGAAGGGATCGAAAGACCTGGAGATAGAGTACATATCCCTTATTTTTTCAGACTATGACAACCCGGAAAGCATTTCATCCTACGTCAACCTTAAAAACGTGATCGAAAACCGGCTCACCCATCAGGTCCAGCAGTACAATGTCAACATGGGGAAGAACAACTCGACCCTGGCGATCCCCCTCAACGAGCTCCGCGGACACGTCAAGACATACCTGGACCTGAACGAAATGGAGCTGGCGGTTTCGACGAAGGCCCAGCACGGCATCATCGCGGCCTCCCTCCATGACGCCTACTCGACCCTGCTCAGCCGGCAGGAATTCTGGAACGACAAGACATACATGAAGTTCTTTTTCAACGAGGACGACATCTCGCGGAAAAAAGTGCTGCTCCTCAAGAGGGAGAGGCGCCTCTCGATCCGTGAGATCGGCAACAAGGTCCGCGCGACCCTGGACCAGCTCCATGCCGTCATGTACAGCCGCATGCAGACGGCCAAGGAAGCCGCCGCGGCGGCGGCCCAGGCCGAAGCGATCACGGCCCAGGAATTCTCCCCCCGCGCAAGCCGTTCGGAATCGTTCACCGACCGGATGCTCATGACGCCCTTCGGCCGGCAGTACGGCGGCATCATCGACAGGATCATAACCGGCATCTTCGATCCGGCCAAGCGGGCCAATCTGAACGCCATCCCGGAGGAGACCGTCAAGGAAAAGATCGCCACGCTCTACCAGTCGTACAAACTCCGGTCCGACATGTCAAAGCTCGCCGGCGAGGTGCAGCACGCGGTTGACTATCTCCTGATCCAGGACTACGGCGTCAAGACCTTTGCGGAAAAATTTCTCTACTATGACCGGAAAGAGGCCTTTGCAAAATTTTACTCGGGGCCGAACCAGGAGCAGATCGATCAGTTTCTCACGCAGGTATTCTCCATCTATTTCGAGGAAAGCTTCGGCACCCTGTTCAAGATCATCAAGAGCATGGACATGAAAAAATTCGCCTGCGCCTACATCATCAAGCGCGTCTACCTGAGGGAAGGAGACAACCTTACCAATTTCGGTTTCTTCTTCATACGGGTCATAGCGAAGGTCGGCGGCATAAAATCCCAGTAATGACCGGAGGCGCCCACGAGTATATACCTGTTGACAAATAGGGCCTTTTTTTGTATACTCCCCCGGAACAACGCGGACGGAAGCGGGAAGACCGTCGTATCCGGCTCCGCCCTTTCCACCAACGCTATGGAACAGGTTACGTTAAAAACATTTTTTTTAAAAAGAAAAATCATATTCCCTTATTGCACGATGGCCGTTTTTATAAAGCCGACCGAGGACTCGAAAGATATTCGCGCGGGCGACCGGATTCTCGCCGTCACCGTTCGCTCCACCCTTGACATGGCATGGCGCAGAGAGAGGCTTGCGACGCTGTCGGAGGTCGTGGAGATAGAGCCGGAGGGCGGATCGACAAAAATAACGCTCAAGGGCCTGTCCCGGGTGAGCGTGACAAGGTTCATCAACTACCGGTCGGCAGAATTCCGGACGCCGCCTCCCCGGACGGCCGATCCCCATGACGGGACAAACGAAACGCTCCGGAAAAAAGCGCAGGAGCTGGTTTTTCTCATCAATGTCGAGGAATCGGACAAGCTGATCAAGCTGCTGAATTACATCGTCGACCTGAACCAGATGACCGATTTCATCGCGAATTACTTCGTGATGGATTTTCCCGCGCGCTACCGGCTGTACCGGGAAACCGACGTCGTCAATCGGAGCAGGATGCTGACGGTCGAGCTGATGAACCTGATACGCAGGTTAACAAAAAAAAGGAACAAGAGCCCCGTATGAAAAAGACAGTGATTGGCAAGGACGTGTACTTCACCCTGGCGTGGTCTCCCCTATATCCCTATGACCGCTTCGACGCGATGAGGAAAATGCCGGAGCTGGGCGGCATCATAAGCCTTCTGTACCGGAACCAGTCCCGCAATGAGCACCTGATCTTCTACAGCTGCCACCGCGACGGCTGCAGGGTGGGATTCAAGAAATTCATGGACCCCTACGCGACCCGGCACCCGGAGATCATCAGGGAGCTTGACCTGACCCGGCTCTACTACAAGTTCACGGTCATAGACGAAGGGAACATGATGGACATGCAGGACATCATGTACTGGCTGATACGAACCTACCGCCCGCGCTTCAACGAAGCGATGTTCAAGGACTCGCAGCGCTTCGAGAACATCTACATCAACGAGGTGCAGCGAAGCGAGGACGATGTCGTGGAAAAAATCATCGGCCACCGGGGGAGCTAAGCGCCGCCCTCGCCCTCCCGCGATATGAGCAGGTCTTCACGGGAATAGATACGCAATGACGGGTACTTTACAAGGAAAAACTCCAGGATGTACTTCAGCCGCGCCGCCGCGTCCAGGGGCGAGGACATCCGGTTGTCCGATCGGGGCGAATACTGCTGCATCCTCTTCACGTTGAGGGTCCTCCGGTCACGGTCGCCGTCGAAGATGTCCTTCTTAAAGAGCTTGTAGGTGTCATAGATGGACCTTATGATGTCCTCCGAATAAATCAGGTTGGCTACGTAGAGGTTCGTGTCCGCGTCATGGATGTTCCGGGTGAAGAACTTGAGGAGCCTGAAAATGATCTCCGGGTACAGGTGCTCGTTGATCAGCTCGATAACCTTTTTCTCTAGTACGCCATCAAGCATCCGCTTGGTCGGATAGGCCAGGCTGGGCAGGTCGACATTGCCGGTCTGCACCTTGAAGAAAACGAAATCAAGGAACCGGTCGATGATATCCTTGCGCATGAAATCCGCCATGTCCAGGGCGCCCTCGGTCATGCGCTCCGCCACTTCCGCGAGATTGTCGTTTTTTAAAAAATCGTCGAAATTAAAGATCTGGCTCTTGTACAGGTCCTCGACCCTGCCGCCGCCCAGGAAATCATCCATACCATCCCTCCATGGGAATTATACCGCGGCCTGCCCGGTAAGGCAATAAAAATTTATTCGGCTAGAATGACGCGGTAATTCCGAGCCGCACCCGCCGGAACAGCTCCCTGTCCCGCTTCTCGTTGAATTCATTCACCGTACGCACGGCGCCAAAGAGGTTGTATCCGTACACGATGCCGCCGGCTATGCCGAAAAAGACCATCTGGCAGGTGTCATGGCGCCGGTGCCCGTCGTACATCATGAAGGCGCACAGGGCATTCGTGAACAGGGTGAGGAACCCCACCGCATAGTTCCCGGTGTAGAATTGACCGAACCCCGGGAAAAAAGCCGACCCCAGGACCCCGAGCCACAGGTGCCGCCGCGGCCTTCCCGATTCTTCTGCAATGGTTTTTTCCAGCCGGTCCAGGTCCCCCCCGTACTTGCCCCGCGGGTACCGCTCCCGGTACGAGGCGATGACCCGCAGGGACCCTGGAACGTTCGATTCAAGGACCGCCGCAAAGCAGGCGTCGCGGTCAGTTTCCTCCATGAAACGGCCCTTCCGGTATGCCGCCCGGTACAGGTCCCGGAGCCTGTCCGCCTCCGCGGGCAAGCCCTTCATGAGATGGACGAACCCCGCCAGGTAGAGCGCCTCATCCCCGTCATCCTTCCCGTCATGGGAACGGTGGATGGAGGTGAAGACGTTCAGGGCGGCCCGATAGTTCCCCCCTTTATAATAGGCCTTTCCCAGGAGGAGCATGCTTTTCCCCGACAGGGGGCCCCCGGGATAGAGGCACTGGTAGCGCATGGCCTCGGTAATGGCGGCGTAATAATCGCCGGCTGAGTAGAAGCGGAGGGCCATCGCCATGACATCCTCTCCCCCGGCCAGGGCGCCGCGCCACGCGGCCAGGACCAGGAATGCCGCGACAAGAATCTTTCTCAACGTGACCTCCCCGTTGAACCCGGTGACGCCGTCATCGGAATACCCTGTTGTCCCTGACCTCTTCAACCGGGTCATAGGCCGGCTCGCACCGCTTTTTCACTTTTTCCCTATAGGCGCCCTCAAGGTCCTCGTTTACCGAGCGCGCCGCGTTAAAGGCGCCGTAAATGGTGCCGAGATAAAAGACCGATGAAAAGGCGATAAAGGTGTACGCGAGATTCCTATGCCCCTGGCGGTGGAGCAGGAAAGCCCCTCCGGCCAGGGCCGCCACCCCCACGAAGCTCACCGCTCCCTGGAGCCACTTGCCCGCGTACATCTGCCCCGCGCCGGGGATAAACACAGAAAGGGCCACGGCCAGAGGGACCGATTTGAATGGTATTCGCCTGTACCCCTCGGCCTCTTCGCTGAGGAGGCGGAGCCGGTCCCCGTCAGGCACATGCCGCTCCGCGGCACGCACTTCCTCTACCAGCTCCCGGTAGAGGCCGCACTGGATATAGGCTTCGGCCTTCCGCGCCAGCAGGGGGTATCGCCGCGGCGCCTCCACCGCTCCGTAGGAGACCGGCGCCGCCGTTTCCAGGGCCGGGCCGCACAGGCCCAGCTTCAGGTATGCCTGCGACAACAGGATGCTCTCCCGGCTGTCGCGGGGTCCGGACCGGGAGGCCATGGCAGCCACCACGGAGCGGTACTGTCCGCCGAGGAAATAATTAATATTAATGAAAAAGTTGTAATCCCGGCGATTCCCGTCACCCCGATCGAAGACCATGAGCCTTCTCGTTTCGGTTATAACATCGAAATATCTCTTCTGGGCGAAAAGGTCCCTGATGAAGATTTTTTGCCTTGTGACAAGGTCGCTTTCAGCGGCGGAGGCGCCCCGTGGCGCCGGGAATATGACGAATAGAAGAATCGCAAGAAGGTGGTATTTCATCCCGATATGCACCATAGCCGGACGACGCCGCCCATTGTTTAACACCGGCATCCCTATTTCACCGGCATCAGGTCAGGGACAGGGTCATCGCCGGGTGTTGAGAAAATATTGCAGCGCAGTATCCTGTCCCCGGCCAGTATGCCGCCGAGGAAGGCGCCGTATCTCCGCACCGCCTCCCTGCCGTAGGCGCTGCACACGGGCCTGAACCTGCAGCTGGGGCCGTCCAGGGGCGAGATCCAGATCTGGAACGCCCTGATCAGGAGCACGGCGCCACCGGTATAGGCGTCATAGACGCCCCGCTCCGCGGCCGGCCCGGCGGCGGCGCCGCACCGGCCATGGCCGGCGACGGGCGGGCCCTCCACGGCCTCATCCCCCACTGCCACGTCCGCGTCCCAGGGGGCGAAGGAATCTTTCGCAATGACGGGCGGTGCCGCCAGCAGGCACATTGCCATGATTATGCAGATGGTTCCCATGGAATAGTTTTCCGTGTACTCTGGGCCTCCCCCGGTATCCATCAAACCCTGAGGCACTCCCCGATGAATGTCAAGTTATATATAACCGGGAAACTCTTCGGACGGCCCTCCGGGAGAATATCCGTCTCCCTTTTAATACTTGACACGGCGCTACAGGCCGGTTACCCACAATCAAGTCTACCCGAAAACCGGACGCATCCACAAGGAGCAGTCATGACCATCACCACAACCCTGGCCCTGTTCTTTTTCAGGATACTACCCAAAAGCCTTCTATCCCGCATCTTCGGATACATCGCCCGGATACCCCTCACCCCGTCGCTAATGAACGCCTTTATCAGGTGGTACAGCGCGAAATTCGGCGTAAAGGATGAATACATTGTCCCTAAAAATGGGTTCAGGACCATGGATCATTTCTTCACCCGTAAAATGAAGGAGGGGTCTCATCCCATCGACCAGGCCGGCAACTGGGCCGTGTCCCCCGTTGACGCGCGCATCGACCAGTTCGGCGACATCAGGGACACCACCGTGATCCAGGCAAAGGGCATCGGGTACTCCCTCCAGAATCTGGTCCCTTCCGACACCTACCGTAAATTTCTCTGGGGATCGTTCATGACCCTCTACCTGTCGCCGGGCGACTACCACCGGATACACGCGCCGGTCGACGGCACGGTCATCGGCTATTACAACCTCCCCGGAACCCTCTTCACCGTGCAGGAGTGGATGGTGAACCGCCTTCCGGATCTTTTCGTGAAAAACGAGCGCATCATCTCATACGTTCAATCGGCGGCCGGCACCGTGGGAGTATGCAAAATCGGCGCCATGAACGTGGGCCGCATAACCCTGTCCTATTGCAAAACACAGACCAACCGGACGTTTCGCAAACGAGAGGAAGTGTTCTTCGCTCCGGCGGATCAGGTCCCGGTACGAGCGGGCGACGAGCTGGGCGCATTCCACCTGGGATCGACGATCATTCTTCTTTTTCAAAAAAGCGCCATCACCTTCGATGATTTCAAGGCCGGCGACAGGATAAGAATGGGCAACAGGATAGGGACTCTCCATTTCTGAAAAAACCATTCTTATTTGTCTAAAAATCAGCGAAAAGTTCTTGATATTTTACCCCCCCATATAAATTTCATACATAGAGCCAGTGTATAAATTTTAATAGGATCAAACAAGCCCATAACTTGAATCAGTATTTAAAAAACGATATATTTTAATTGGCACTTTGCTGAAAAAAAGCAACCTGCCATACGACGACGGATGATATGTCCAGGAGTGTATCACTGAAGATGCTTGCAGAGATATTCTATAAACAACAGTAACCAATTCATTTTCACCGCGACAAGGAGATTGCTACATGAAAACACCGGCCCTCGATAAATATATAACCGCCCAGGTAAAGTACTGGCAGCAGCAGAAGAATTCGCTGACTTCGCATCCGGAGAAAAAGAACCTCCGGCAGTTCATCACCATAAACCGTGAATACGGATGCTCGGGCTACAGCATAGCGCAGGAAGCGGTCATGTTGCTGAACAATTCCGGCACGACCCCGGAACCGCTCTGGGCCGCCTATGAGCGCCAGGTCCTGGACCGGGTCATGGAAGAAATGGAGCTCTCATCGAACCTGGTGAAAACCCTTACCGACGACGCCATGAGGGACCTCACCGATATCCTGAAAAGCATATTCAGCGACCTTCCGCCCCAGGTCGCCGTGTACCAGAAGCTGGCCCAGACCGTCAGGATCCTCGCCAGCCACGGCAACGTGATCCTCGTCGGCCGTGCCTCGAACGTGATCACCCGGGGAATGGCGGGCGGCTACCACGTCATGATGGTCGCCCCCATGGATTACAAGATCGCGAACGTGATGAAATTCAAAAATGTCACGAAAAAAGAGGCGGAGAAACTGGTGATCGAAAACACCGAGCGCCGCGAGAACTACATCAAGGAATACGTGAAATTCAACGTGACCGATCCCCACAACTATGACCTGGTCATCAATCTCGCGGACGCCGACGAAAAGAACATCGCGAGGCTCATAATCGAAGGGATGAAGCTAAAAAGTTCCCATTGAACCGATTAAATGGAACAGTCCTATTCTCAAAACTTTGAGTTAGGAGCCCGCGTCCTCCATTACGATTGCGGCAGGTCCACGCTGCTATGCAGGGACTCACAGAGCGGCGGGAACCTCTGGATAAAAAAAATATCAGATATAGACCACATTGATACCGTGATTGAGGATACATCACGGTATTATATTGCCTGTGAAACCGACGACATCAAGGGCCGCTATCTGGCCATCGACAAGGAAACCGGGGCGACCGAGTGGTTCATTCCCGGGAAGGCCTATTTCCACATTGTCTATGACAGCGGCCTGTTCATCATATTCACCGATGAGAAGAACGATTATTACCTGATCAGGGTCGATTGCCGGAAGGGGAGCAAGATCTGGCACCGCCGGGTGGAAAAGGACCTGTGCGAATACAGCTTTACCGGGGACCGGATCACCCTGGCATACGAATCGGGGAAGCGGGAGACGCTGTCCGCCCGCACCGGGACCGTCATACATTAACCAGGAGCGCCGCCATGCTGAATTACGACATTGAAGACGCGTCAAAAGCGCTGGCCATCATCAGGTCCCTGAAAAAATACAAACCTCCCTTCAGGATACTGGGCGGATACCGCCTGATCGACAACGGCATCGATCCGGAAGCGACCGTCCAGATCGAGGCGCGGGGCAAGGTCATCCACGAGGCGTCAAACGGCGCCGGCCCCGTGGACGCCCTGGCCAACGTGCTCAAGAAGGGGCTCACGCCGCTATTCCCCGACATCTCCCGGGTCAAGCTCATAGATTTCCACGCCGACATCCTCGACGCCAAGCGCGGCACCAGCACCGATGTCCAGGTGACGATCATTTTCACGGACGGCACGGACCTGTGGAAGGTCCACTCGCTGTCGGAAAACATCAATGCCGCTTCATTCAATGTGCTGATTGACGGATTCGAGTACGCCCTGCTGAAAAACGCCACGAAGAGGAAGAAGTAGACGTTCGCTATTTACGCATTTCCGGCCGGTAGTATTCCATGCTGTAGGGGATCGATTCGTCCAGGATAGGCTCGCCTGCGCCGCCCTCTTTCCTGAAGGAGCGCGCCAGGTTCACGCGGGCGAACTCGTTGTCGGAATTGATGAGCTGGGCGTAATCGATCGATTTCCAGAAGCTGATCTCGCTCTTCGACTCGTTGTTCTTCCCCTGGTACACGGCGCCCAGGTTATTATAGGTCGATGACAGAAACTGGACGAGCTTCACGTGGCCGGGAAGGTCGCGCCGGGCTATCTTCATTTTATCAAGCTCGTATTCGTAGGCCGATATGAGCTTCAGATATTCGCCCTTGGCCGCGTCATAGCTGCCCATGTGGTAGAAGGCGTTGCCCAGGGCGAACATGATCTCCGGGTTCTCGGCAAAGTCTTCGTAGAGGTTCAGCCACTGGTCAAGGGCCTTCTGGTAGAGCCTGTTCAGGTAGTAGATCCTGCCCAGGTTGTAATGCACCTCGGACGACTCGTATCCCTCATCGATGGCCTTTTCATACTTTTCGCGCGCTATCTGGTAGTTCCCCATCCGCTCATCGTCCTGGTCGATCGACTCGTCTTCGAGGTCTCCGTAGCGCATCCGGACCTTGTCGAAATAATAGTAGAAGATGTTTCCGAGGAGCGCGTAGGACTTGCCCGTGCTCTCCGTCTCCTTGTAGAAGTCCTCCCGGGTGAATTCAGGGGGGGCCTCCGCTGCCTTGATGGCCCGGTTCAGGGTCTCATAGGCCTTCACCGGCTCCTTGCTCAGGTAATAGTATTCTCCCAGAAGATGGAGCGCGCCGAAATAGTCCGCGTCGTAATTCTTCCGTGAGAGGTCGATCGCTTTTTCAAGGTGGATCTTCATAAGCTTCAAATTGTCCTGGGCCTTGTTGAGCCTCGCGTATTGCAGGTGCAGGGGCGGATAATCGCTGTCACGCTTGTTCAGGGCGCTCAGCACGCCGATGACCGCCGGGAATATATTGTCATCACTGTCCTTGAAGCGGGGCGACTGGACCCCGTAATCGATCCTCACGTTAGACGTCTTCGACTTCTGCTTGTCCAGGTAGTACGCCGCCAGCTTCGCCAGGAGGGACGACTGGACATTGGACATCATTTTCTTCTCGGACAGCACGGCATGCATATCGATGACCCTCTCGAACACGTCCCGATCGATGTAGAGGTTCAGCAGGCCGGAGTACCCGATCTCGGAATCGGGCTCCAGATCGACGATATCCTCGTAATATTTCTTGGCCTTGAAGTACTGGCCCTGGTAAAAATAGGCGTTGCCGATGCCGAAGAGGGCCGTGATGTTCTTCCTGTCCCTGACGAGGACGCGCCGGTACATTTCAATGGCCACGTCAAGCTGGGACCATTCCTCGCGCTTCTTGTCGCTTTCGGGATAATACCAGCGGTTGATATTGAGCCGCATGGTATTGTAGTATTCCTTCGGCACCTTCGAATAGAAATAGCCCAGCTTGTTCAGCAGGTCGATGTCATTGGCCTGGCCTTTCTTCCTCTGTATATCATAGAGCTTGTTCAGCTTTTCAATGGAAAAGGCGTATTCCCTTTTATCGAAATATGCCTGGGCATACTCCGTGTATCCGAACGAGTAGTCCCTGACATAGTCCTCGTCAACCTCGCGAAAGAGCTTCTCCGCCCTGGCATAATCCTTCGGCTTCTTGAGATAATCGCCGCTCTCGCGGATGTAGGCCGCGCCCTGCTTGATCATGCGCTTGGCCGCCATCGGCTTGTATAAGAACTGGTATCCGAGGACCACCAGCGCGCAGGTGACTATGGCGGCGGCCCCGGCGATCCCCGTGATGGCAAGGAGCTTCTTCTGCCGCTCACGCCCCCCGGCCGCGTACTCCGGCCGGGCGGTAATGACCCTGCGGGCCGGACCGATCTTTTCCTCGACGAGGGGGATGGTCTTATCGAGCTTTTCCTCGAGGTACTTCTGTATGGAGCCTTCGGGTCTTCCGCCCAGGATCATGTTGATGAGCTGGCGGGTGTCCTTCGTCGGCAGGAGGTCGTTGATCACGACATCCTTCACCGCCTCGCGTATGGCCGGGTTGAAAAGGAGGATGGCCTTTTTGAGCCGCATGATATCGTGATCGGACAGATCGATGCCCTTTTCGCCCTTTTCCGCGGCGGGAGATTCCGCTGCGGGCCTGGAGGGTTTCTCCTTTTTCGCGGGCTTCGGCTCTTCTTCCAGCATCTCAACTTCGAATTGGTCTTCCCCGACGGCGGGCAATTCGGGAATATCCGCTTCCAGGTCCGGCATTGCTTCCCGTACTTCTTTCTTTTGCTGAACCTGGCTTATGATGTCCTTCGAGGACTTGACCTGGGGAACATCGCCCAATTCCTCAACGCTCTTGATGGAAGCCAGGTCATCGTCCGTAAGCTCTTCCATGGTCGGTTCGGGCTCGGCAAACTCGGCCTCTGACGGGGCCTCCTTCGCGGAGCCGGCTTCGGGAATATCCAGTTCCGGGATGTCCGCTTCCCGGGCTTCCGCCATTTCCACCTTTCCTTCATCGAAGGATATATCTGAAAGATCGGGGATTTCCCCGGGTTGTTCTTTTTCAAGGGTGACGCCCGGCGAAGGCTTCCCGGCAGGGGCCTCGCCCGTTTCCTCCAGGAAGCCCAGGTCCTTCACTTCCGTGTCCTTCGGGGCGCCGAGGTCGGCAAGGTCAATGTCCTCGAAGACAGGCGATTCGGCTTTCTTCGGCGCGGGCGTCTCCTCGACAAAGGCATCGGCCGGGGCCCGCTCGTGGCGATCCAGCGACTCCGGTTCTTCGGCCGTGAGAAAATCCAGCTCATCGACGGGGCTCAGGCCCCCGGGCTTCGCCTTCTCTTCCGGGGGTGCGGCATATTCCTCCGCGGCGACCGGAGGCGCCTCTTCCTCGACCTCATGGATCAAGCCGGTAATGTCCTCGATAGGCGCGGCTTCCTCTTCGACGCGCGGCTTCTCCGGCCGCTTCGGTTCGCCGGTGAGGCTATCCAGATCGACGGAGGGGAGGGAAAGATCGGCCGGCTCCTCGAATTGATCGGGAGCGGGGTGATATTCCTCTTCGACGGCGGGAGCCTCTTCCTTCTCGGCCGCGGCCGGCGCTTCCGCTTCCTTCTCGCCGCGAATCCCGTGGCCGCTCCGTTCGATGAGGGTAACGATGCGCTCGATCTCTGCGAGCTCTTCAGGGGTGTATGTTATTTCTTCCGCTTCAGCCATTCCTTTACCGCGACCATGAACATGGCCCATGTAGAGACATAATCAGATACTATGTTCCGCTTGATAAAAATCAATCAATTTTTACCCGCTGCGGCTCCCGTGACGTCTTTAAAACAGCTGTTGATCCCGTCATCAATCAATAATGAATAATAGACGTGCCGCATAACCGATTAAAATTTATATGGTGCGCCCCCGCCGCCTTCGGCGGCGGGGCGCATTTCATTGGTTATCAAGTTTTGCGGCAATTCCAATATAAACAGTATCTATTAGATTATCGACAAATTTAACGGAAGAATAAACCAGTTATTATTAAAACAAGCCTCCCTTCAGGGGCCGGTTTCCACAAATTGGAAATAATTTTAATGTATTGGCGATAATGCGTCGATTTCCACTATAGACGCGTTGCCCGATAACATCTCGACACGATTTCAGAGGTTTCATTCTATGAATTATAAAGCCATCGCGGTCCTGGCATCGATCCTCCTGCTTGCCTTTAACAACGATGAGGGAGCCGGAAGGTCCATATATTATAACTCGCTGAAATTCCTGAGCCATGCCGACGGCCCGCAGAAGGTGAATTTGATTTATTCGGGAAAGCGGCCGGGACAGAGCACCCTCGACTCCTTCGGGACACTGTTCACCTACAAGAACAGGGGGGCCCGTGGGGTCCAGATAACGGGCAGCTTCAGCCGATGGAAGCCGGTACCGATGACCCGGAGCGACAGCGGCATCTGGTATTATTTTCTCCCTGCGGACGAAAGCGGCAGGGGAATAACCTACAAGTACATTGTCGACGGCATCCTGATACGGGACCCCCTGAATCCCGACAGGGTGGATGACCGCATGGGTTCGTATCTCTCCGTGGCCGATCCCGCGGTGAAAACCGAGGGAAAGCATGTCACCTGGCGGAAGATCGGAAATAACACCGTGGAATTCAGGCTCTACCGCCCGGAAGCGGGCTTTGTTTCACTGGTCGGCGATTTCAACAACTGGAACCCCGAGGATGATCTTCTCAGCAGGGGAAGCAATGGCATCTGGCGCCTGAGGAAAAAGCTGTTCCGGGGCGTGTACCGGTACAAGTTCATCGTCGACGGCGAATGGCTGCCCGATATGTACAACTCGCGATCCGCCTCCGATGACACGGGCGAGGTCTGCTCGGTTATCGAGATCAAGTGAAATAATATATTAATATTGGAGAGGGTCGGGCTATCCCGCATCACGTTGTTGGCCACTGTTATTATGTGCCGGAAAAAAGCCTCCAGGCCTGCGGAACTCGGACAACAAAATGACGACTCAGACAGTCCTCGGCCTTTCGGCTCTTTTTTCCGGCGCATTAATAGTGAAACTGCAACACGAGGACATAACATGACCCTATTGGCGGCTCACCCGGTCATTGTAGAATAATATAATCGGATAACAACATTGCCTTGCATCATTCTACCGACAACCGGCAGACAATTTGGGAAATAATTGTTTGACATTTTGCGATTATATGCATAATGTTAGACCATGGATAATATCAGCTTTGAGGCAAAGAAAAATAATATTATCGTCCATGCCAGCGGTGAATGGAACCTGGGCAATATTAAAGAGATGGAGGTCGTCTTCACCGAAATCCTGGCGAAAAAGCCGGGAATGATTGCCATAAATTGCAAGAACCTTAACGGCGTGGACTCGACCGCCATCGCATCGCTGGTCAAAATACTGAGAAAAACGAAGGAGATGAACATCAAGCTGATATTCTTTGACCTGAGCCCCAATATCTACCACACCTTCGAGCTCATGACCCTGAACAAGTTCTTCACCATCATGACCAAGAGCAGATTTGACGAAGAGTTCGGCGCATAAACAGGCCGATGCCGCCTTCGGCGGCCCGTTCTTCATCCTTGCTTCAGATTGCTAAATAATGCACTATAATAAAAGGGGCTGTCTCACGAGCCCCTTTTTTGTTCCTTGGTAATGAAAATGACCTGAAACCGGCCGTCCCATGCGGGTCAATTGACCTTCAGCACATCCTTGATGATCTCCTGGAACGCCTGTTTCGGAAGAGCTCCCGCCGCCATGCGCGGGCTTTCTCCCATCGGGATGAACAGGATGCTCGGGATGCTCTGGATGCCGAAAGCGCCGGACAGCTCAGGCTCCTGGTCGGTATTGACCTTGTAGATGTTGATCCTTCCCTCATATTCACCGGACAGCTCGCTGAGAACCGGGGCCACCATCTTGCAGGGGCCGCACCAGTCCGCGTAAAAATCAATGATCGCCGGAAGGGTCCCTTTGTAATTCCAGTCAGTGTTCTTCTCGTAATCGAATATCTTTTCCTTGAACGTCTCTTTTGTCAGCTGTTCCATTGATTAACCTCGCTCGTTTTGTTAAATAATACCGTATGCAAATCAAGACTTTTGCCCAGGTACGTAAATTATTAATTCCAGATTTCTGATCGATCCCGGCAGCGTTCATTGATTTGCGTTTTTCCAGGCCAGGATCCCTATAACCAAGAATTTTAATAATATCTAAAATAATAAAATATTCTCTTTTCGTCAAGTGCCAGGATTAAATTTATTGTAGACAACACGACATTCAGCCTGTATTTCATGTCCATTCTCGGTTTTTAAGAAAAAATTCAGCCTTTTACATTTTTTTTGTAAAATTCGCTCGTAATCCAATACTCTGTATAGGGGCATCAGGGGGAATGCTGCTCTCAAAAAAAGAAAGGGAATTCAGGAAATCCTACAGCGATTATTATCCGATGATCCTGAATGCCCTGTACTATCGCGTCGGCAACAGGGAGGACGCCGAGGACATCTGTCACGAGATATTCGTGAGCTTTTACCGCAAGTTTGACGAGGTGAAGGAGCCGAAAAAATGGCTCATCGGCGCCATGAAATTCTGCATCTCGAACTATTACCGGAAGCGAAGCGGCGCCGATGCGGAGGGTGTTGATATTCAAGACATGGAAGATGATGTCCATCTCGCCTTCGAAAACGGCTTCAGGGACATCCGCATCATCATCCATGACGCCATTGAGGACAGCGGGAACTACAGGGACGAAAAGGAGCGTATTCTCTTCGATCTTATTGCGATAAACCGTTACACCTATGAACAGGCGGCCCGGCACCTGGGATTGACCACGCGGCAGGCCGTGTACAAGTACGGCCAGGTAACCCGGCGGATCCTGGATCACCTGAAAGAACGCGGCATTTCACGAATAGAGGACCTGCTATGAACAAGCGCGATCAGGATACACTGTTACTGGAACGGCTTCTGGATAAATACAAGTTCGCCCGGCCGGTTCCGGAGGACATCCAGGATGAGATCCTCGCTTCAAAAAAGAAAAACCTGGTGCGCGTCCTGAAAACCGTCGGGGCCTTCAGCGCCCTCCAGGGAGTTTTCCTCTCCGTCTATTTCTGGATCAAAAAACTGGGCATCGGCATTCCCATCGCGAAATTCCTCATAACGGCCGTAACGCTCGCCGCCGTCACCTATGGCGGATATTACGCGCTGACGACGCGTGGCGCCGAGGATCTTCTTACCGGGGTGAAACCCGGCCAGGGGGAAAAGAGCGGCGGGAAAGGGATGTGCCTCGATGAGATCACCCTGTACAACGGGAGGATCATCGAAGGGACGATCATATCCCGCGGGGCCCGGTACCGTGTGAAAACCGGCGACGGCATTGTTGATATACCGCGCGCCATGATAAAGGTGATAAAACCGCTCCGGGAGGAGCGTGAAAGCGGCGGCGATTCGCGGACCAGGTAACCCCCTGTCATTAACCTGTCAGAGAAAATAGAGCTCGTTTTCCCGGAGAAGGGAAAAGCCCGCCTCCTCCAGTACCTTCTCGGTCTTTTTGATATCCTTCACCTGGAACACGAACACGGCCTCGTTGCTTCCGCGTATCGTGAAGCCGTAGGCATCCTCCACGTTGATGTCGTTCCTGGCGAGCACGGCCGACGCCTTGTGAAGGCCGCCGGGGCTGTCGTCGATCCGGACCGCCACGATGTCCTTCAGGGTCGCAGCGATCCCCTCGTCTTTCAACGCCTTGCAGCCGTCCACGGGACGGTCAGCGAGAATCTTGATGATGCCGTAGTCGCCGGAATCGGCAATGGTGATGGCCCGCATGTTGATGTTGTTCTTTCCCAGGATGCCGGAGATGCGCTCGATCTTCCCCGGCTTGTTTTCTGCGAAGATTGAAATCTGTTGCGGCATGGCATCCTCCTCAGTTATTCCTGTAAAACCCCGTCCTGGAGTTTTTCAGGGTCGGCTTTGCGAACTGAATTCGCAAAGCCTTACATTCTTCTCGGCTTTCAGCCTCGAAAAATGGCGATACTTCCTTGTATCGCCCGTCCCGATGTTATCGGGGCTATATCTTCCTGTTGTCGATGACCCGCACCGCCTTGCCGGTGCTGGGCGGCAGCGAGCCGGGCTCCAGGAGCTCGATGCGCGGATTCACGGTAATGAGCGCCTTCAGCTCCTCCACGAGCTTTTTCTTGAGCCTGTTCAGGCCGCCCAGGTCGCCCTGGAACATTTTCGAATAGAGCTCGACCCGGATGTGGAGCCGGTCGAGGTTCTCGTGGCGGTCCAGGACGATCTGGTAGTTGTTCCCCACCTCCGGTATCTTCATCAGGACCGACTCGATCTGCGACGGAAAAACGTTCACGCCGCCCACGATGAGCATGTCGTCGGTGCGGCCCTTGATGCGCTCGATGCGGCGGTGCGTTCTCCCGCAGCGGCACTGCTCGGGTATGATCCGGGTGAGGTCCCGCGTCCGGTAGCGGATGATGGGCATCGCCTCCCGGTTGATGTGGGTGATGACCAGCTCGCCGGCATCGCCGTCCGGCAGCCTCTCGCCGCTATCTGGATCGATGATCTCCATGATGTAGAAGTCCTCCCACAGGTGCATGCCGTCACGGTGCTCGCACTCGAAGGCGACGCCGGGGCCGTTCATCTCCGACAGGCCGTAGGAGTTGTACGCCGCCAGCCCCCACTGTTCCTGTATCTTGTTCCGCGTTTCCTCGGAATAGGGCTCGGCTCCCAGGTACGCCCGCCGCACGCCCAGGTCCGGCGTGCGCACCCCCTGCTCCGCCACCACGTCGCCCAGGTGGAGGGCGTAGCTCGGGGTGATATGGATCACCGTGGTGCGGAAATCCTGCATGAGCTGGATCTGCTTCAGGCTGTTCCCGGACGACGCCGGGATTACCATGCACCCGAGGCGCTCGGCCCCGTAGTGCAGCCCCAGGCCGCCGGTGAAGAGGCCGTATCCCATCATGTTCTGGAACACGTCGTCACGGGTGGTTCCCGTGGCCATCATGGAGCGCGCGATCAGGTCGGCCCAGTCCGCGATGTCCCTGGCCGTGTAGAAGATGACCGTCGACTTACCCGTGGTGCCGGACGAGGCGTGAAGACGGACAATGTCGCTCCGGGGCACCGCCACCATGCCGTCGGGATAGCTCAGGCGAAGATCGGCCTTGGTGGTGAAGGGAAGGTCCTTGAGATGATCGAGGGACGTTATCCTGTCGATATCGACGTTGTTCTCGGTGAACACCTTTTTATAGAAGGGTGTTGAAGCGGCGCTCCTCAGCGCGGCGGACAGCTTTTTATACTGAAGCTCCTCAAGCGATTTCCGGTCAATGGTTTCCAACTCTTTTTTCCAGAACATGGGGCACCTCGAAGCTTCAAAGTATCAACTGACAACAATGCTCCTCGGATTTTCAGAATCTGTCAATGAAATATTTCAACGCCTCTTCCTCTCCAGGCCGGCGAGGTTTTTCCTGAGCCAGTCGGCGGATTTCACGACGGAGCCGTCGCGGAGCTTGATGTAATAGGGGGCGCCGGACCAGGTCGATCCGGAGGCAATGTGGGTTATGAACTGCTCCGCCGTCCTGATGGCGCTCCCGGCCTTGGAGAGCTTCAACTCCAGGTGCTTCCGCGCCTCCCGGGAAGAGTACTCGGTGCCGTTTCGTATGAAGACCAGGCCCGATGCTTCCACCCTGTCGAGGAGGGCCCGAATCTTCTCCTGCTCGGTCATGGCCGGGGCCTTCAATGGGACCAGGGCGGCCATGAGGAGAAGATATATGGTGCGCCTTGCTATCGACATGCTCCTTCCCATCATTATCACCTCGCTTTTTTCTGCGGATACGCAATCACCGGCCCGGGACGTGGCCGGCCAGGACATCTTTCAATATATCAATGCGGTCGGTGACGATGCCGTCAATGCCCCACCGGATGAGGCGCTCCATGTTTTCGGGCCTGTTGATGGTCCACGCCAGAACCGGTATGCCGCGCCGGTGCGCGTCTTCGATGAGGCCCCGGGTGATGATCCTTACGCCCCTGGTGGCGCCTTTGCCCTGGTACTCGTATTGCCCTCCCCCGATGAACTCGGGAATGAGCATGGCCTCCCCCTGCGGCGTCGGCCCACCGCCCGGCAATTTCCTCAGGGCAATGAATCTCAGCGTGTCATTCCTCGAAAAGCTGGTGATGAGGCCGGGAAAATTCTTTCTCACGAAGGCCATGGTCCGGTCGTGAAAGGAGCCGACGATGACGCGCTTCGCCGCCCCCTTATCCGCGATCATGGACGCCACCCGCTCCGCCGCGCCGAGGTCGCGGTCCTTGATGTCGATGGAAAACCTGACGCCGGGGAACGCGTCCAGCACCTCCGCGAGGAGTGGTATCCGGTACCCCTTGCCCCTGAAGGGGAAGGTTGCGCCCCCGTCGAAGG